>JAZQTY010000024.1:0-5174 GCA_045631025.1 Eubacteriales bacterium | reverse complement strand
CGTTTTTGATAATAGAGGTAAGCTCCTTATCAAGTCTGTTCTTTACAATATCCGGCAGGTCGTCGCCGTACATGGAGCGCGCTTTCGTCCAACAAAGATTCTGAAGCTCCTCCTCGGCGCCCTCCATATGAGGCGTATACGAGCCCTTGGGAATAGGACGCACATCACCTATCATATCCGCGATAAGGTTGGTATTATCAATTACGACCTCGCGTGCTTTTTCCTCGCCAAGATACGAAAACTCCTCAAGCATTTCCTCGGTAGTTCTGAAATACAAATGAATATCTCTGTCAAAATCCTTAAATTTCAGCCCTGCCTGAAGTATTTTTCTGAATATTTCGTCTTCTTTGTTTAGGAAATGAGCGTCACAGGTTGCAACTACGGGCTTTCCGTATTTTTCGCCGAGCGCAACAATGCGTCGGTTAAGCTCACGCAACCCTTCTTCGTCTGCAACCACGCCCTCGTTTATCAAAAATCTGTTATTACAAATAGGCTGTATTTCAAGATAGTCGTAGAAATTAACTATATCCTCAATTTCCTTTTCGGGCTTATTGTCGAGTATTGCTCTGAAAAGCTCGCCCGCTTCGCACGCAGAACCGATTATAAGACCCTCTCGGTGCTCTTCAAGCTCTGTTTTAGGAATTCTCGGAAAACGGTGGAAATACTTTATATAGCTTGAAGATATAAGCTTATAAAGGTTTTTAAGTCCTACTTGATTCTTAACGAGAATTATCTGGTGATAAGTACGCAGGTTAAGCGGATCTGCCTTGGTACGCATCTCGTTGCCGAGGTCGTTAAAGTTGGTAATATCCATCTCGTGCATCTGCGCAGTCATAGCAAAATATATCTTTGCAAGTATCTCGGCGTCATCACACGCTCTATGGTGATGGAAATCCTCAAGCTCGTAGTGCTTTGCCAAAATATTGAGCTTATGAGATTTCATGTCGGGATTTATATATTTTGACAGCGCAAGCGTATCAAGATAAGGATTATTAAATTCGACACCGCACTCGTCAGCCGCAACGCGTATAAATCCCGTATCAAAATCTGCGTTATGAGCGACGAGCAAGCCGTCTCCTGCAAATTTTAAAAACTCGGGGAGGATTATATCTATCATCGGCGCGTCTGCAACCATTTCGTCGGTTATTGATGTAAGCTCCTGTATATCCTCTGGTATATGGCAACCGGGATTGACGAAAGTATTGTATTTATCAATGATCTGTCCGTCCTTAATCTTTACGGCGCCGATTTCCGTTATCTTACAGTCCTTCTTGGAAAGTCCCGTGGTTTCAATATCGAATACTACCATTTCGTCGGTAAACTCACCCTCGTACTTACCAAATACCGCGCTTGCGGTATTATTTACAAAGTACGCTTCCATACCGTAAATAACCTTCATTCCACACTTGTCAGCCGCAAGCATTGCCTCGGGGAATCCCTGAACGTTTCCGTGGTCGGTTATAGCAACGGCAGAGTGTCCCCACTTCTGCGCGGTTTTAACTATAACGTCGGGAGGAATGAGCGCATCCATACTCGACATATTCGTATGTAAATGGAGCTCTACTCTTTTCTTTTCAGCGTTATCGGTACGATTTATCGAGGAAATAATAGCAACGTCAGAAAAGCTCATATAAAACTCGTCGGGATCGTTACGTTCAGCCTTGGTATATCCGCGTATTGCTACCGATTTTCCTTTGGAAATAACGGAGCATATCTCGCTCGCATCCTCTGTACTAATGGAATATCTCTTTACAAATATAGACGAGTCGCCGTCAAAAATAGCGAACGTAATATTAAATTTATCCCCCGCTCTGTTTGCTTCCTTGGTAAACTGGAATATCTCTCCGACAAAGGTAACGTTTCTTACGGGCCTTGTTACGGTAGAAATCGGAACGGGATTTATTTCAAAACGCGTTCCCAAAACGTATTCGGGAGCAGAAATATCAAAGGAACGACAGCCTATCGTAACGACGCCGTTTTCTTTCTGTATTCTTGCGTTTTCCTCACTAAAAACAGAGCTTATCCTCGGAAGCTTCTGTATTAGCTCCTGCTCATTCTTCGGTGAATTGGCAGACGAATCAAAGGTATGATTTCCATAATTCTTTTCAGCCTCGAGTATTTGTCTGTCGTAGGTCTCAAGACGCTGCTTTTGCGCTTCGGAAAGCTCAAGTGAGCTGTACTGGTCATGCTCAATCACAACGCGAACGGTAACGTCAAACTCACTTCTGATTATTCCCTCGATAATTCTCGGAGTTTCCGCTCTTTCAAGAAGAAACACACCGTTTTCGGGAAAAGCGATTCTTATTTTCAAAGAATCGCCGTCTAAAACGTAAGTACAATCGTCAAAGAAGCCTTTGGCAACGCAGCCTACGCGCTCGGTTTGACGAAGCACCTCCGTTATATATTCGTAGTTAAAGAGTGAGCTTGGATAATGAGGAAAAAGCCTAAAAAATGAAAGCTTATATGCTTCCGTAACCTGCGCCTCAATATCGTACAGCTTGTCCTTTGATACTATACTGTCAAAATCCGCAAACACCTCAAGTATACGCTTTTCCTTATCGATTCGGGAACGACAAACCGTTCCCGAATCCAATATGGACTCGTATTCGGGAGGTGGAAGATATTTATTTAAAAGCTCTTTTAAAGTTTTTTGGGCCATTTTTAGCTCCTGAATTCTATATCATTTCCTTAATTTCGTTTATAAGACACGAAACGATATCCGCTTCCGATATTTTTCTTACGATCTCGCCTTTTTTTATAAGAACCGCCTCGCCCTTGCCGCCTGCAATTCCTATATCAGCCTCTTTTGCCTCTCCGGGACCGTTTACAACACAGCCCATAATAGCAACCTTGATGGGAGTATCAAGAAGTCCCTCTCGCTCCGCCGCCCTTTCAAATTCGGCAACGATCGGAATGAGATCTATTTTAGTTCTGCCGCAGGTAGGACAGCTTACTATATCCATGCCCGCCTGTCCTTCGACATCGATCGCCTGGAGTATCTGCTTTGCAGCCTTTATTTCCTCTATGGGGTTATCTGTAAGCGAAACTCTTATAGTGTCTCCGATACCCTCGCAAAGAAGCGCTCCGATACCTATGGCGCTCTTAATAGAGCCGCGTTCCTTTCCGCCTGCCTCTGTAACGCCGAGGTGCAAGGGATAATCACATCTCTCGGCAAACAGCTTGTTGGAAAGTATCATTCTATAAGGATCAGACACCTTCATAGAAACGACTGTATCGTAAAAATCAAATTTTTCAAGCAAGGAAACGTGATACATAGCGCTCTCCACGAGTGCCTCGGGAATAGGCGCGCCGTACTTTGCCAATATTTCCTTTTCAAGCGAGCCACCGTTTACTCCTATACGTATCGGTATATTTCTCGCCTTGCATGCATTGCATACCGCACGGACTCTGTCGTCGTCTCCGATATTGCCGGGATTTATGCGTATTTTATCAACGCCAAGCTCCGCGCAACGAAGCGCAACGCGATAGTCAAAATGTATATCCGCTACGATCGGAACTTTAATTCCATGCTCCTTGATATACGTTATCGTGTCCGCCGCTTCTACATCGGGAACGGTAATTCTCACAATATCACAACCCGCATTTTGCAAAGCAAATATCTGTTCGCAGGTTGCTTTTTTATCGTGAGTATCGGTATTGGTCATCGACTGAATTGCAATAGGAGCATTTTCGCCGATAAACGTATTTCCAATTTTTATTTTTCTCGTTTTTCTTCTTATATCGTTATACTTCATTTTTTCTTACTTGAATATTAAATTCAATACGTCCTTACAGGTTATAAATATCATAAAACCGAAAAGCAAAACAGCTCCCGCAAAATTTACATACGACTGTATTTTTCTGTTCACCGGACGTCTTATAATTCCCTCTATTGATAAAAACATCAGCTGCCCGCCGTCAAGCACGGGAAACGGAAGGAGATTAAAAACTCCTAAATTTATAGTCAGAACGGAAACTATATACAGAAAGCTCATGAAGCCTTGCTTTGCGGCGTTTTCAACGACGCCAACGACTCCAACGGGCCCAGAAACGGCTTCGATACCGAACCTCCCCGTTATCATTCCCACAACTGAATCAATAACCATTTTTACGGTAGATACCGATCTGAAGAATGAATGCTTCATCAAATTGGGAAATGTTTTAGCCTCGGCGTAAGGTATGAAATCCACCTCACCAAAGGTTGCTCCGCTCTCATCAAATTTACCGAAGCTAACGTCCTCGACAACTACGAGCTCGCCGCTGCGGCGTACGGTAATATCAACCGGCTCGTATCCCGAATTCATTATCTCGTAAGCCAGCTCATTCCAAGTATGCACTCTTACTTTGTCAACCTTAACGATTTCATCATTGACCATAAGCTGTCCCTCGGAAATTGAATTGTCGTCAAACTTGGCAATAACTGTAGAACCGAGATTTGGAGATGCAAAAACAAGCACTGTCATAAGGACAAAGCCAAGCAACAAATTCATAAGCGCGCCGGCTACGGTAATAAGCATTCTCTTTGGAACACTTTTATTACAAAAAGCATTTTCATCGTCAGGCGCGACGCTTTCGTCAAGTCCGTCCTCGTCCTTCATGCTGACGTAGCCGCCAATAGGCAATACCCGCAAAGAATACACCGTCCCGCTTTTCTTGGAGATTTTGGAGACAAGCTTTGGGCCCATTCCAATGGCAAACTCCTTAACGGTAACCCCGCAGGCTCTTGCGACTAAAAAATGTCCAAGCTCATGAATAAAAATCAAAGCGCCGAAAATCAGCAATATTATCAAAAAATATCCGATAAAGCTTAACATCAACAAACTCCCTTATCAATTTTAATAACACCGCTGTCAATCGCTTACTTGTTAAGTAATTTACATGCCGCCCGTCTTGCTTCTCTGTCACACTCAATAATGCCCTCAAGCGTATGAATGTTTTTAGCCGCTTGCATAGAATCAACAACCGAGCAAACGATTTCAGTGATAGCGTAAAATCCGATTTTTCCCTTGAGAAATTCCGAAACAGCTATTTCATTGGCAGCGTTAAGCACCGCAGGCAAGGCGCCGCCTTTTCCTATGCAATCGATGGCATAATACAAAAGTGAGAACGAATCCATATCGGGTTCTGCAAAAGTAAGTCTTGAAGCCTTTACGAGATCCAGCTCCTCGATTACC
>JAZQTY010000023.1:0-5663 GCA_045631025.1 Eubacteriales bacterium | reverse complement strand
TATACCAGCGCCATGGCAACAGCCGAATTTCTGCACAGTCAAGCGCCCGGCTGCACCGCTTACGTTATCGGCGAGGCGGCTCTCTCCAAGGCTCTGTACGACCAAAAGATATACATGAACGACATAAATCCCGACTACGTCGTCGTCGGCGAGACGCGCACGTACAGCTTTGAAAAGCTTGAAAAGGCAATCGCTCTCGTAAACAAGGGCGCGAAGCTCATAGGCGCAAACCCCGACACCATCGGCGTTACTGACAAGGGTATCATGCCTGCAACGGGCTCGCTCGTCGCTCCTATTGAGATAGCAACGGGCAAAAAAGCGTATTTCGTCGGCAAGCCCAATCCCCTTATGCTTCGCCACGGTCTGCGCAAGCTCGGTTGTCACAGTGACGATATCGCCTTTATAGGTGACAGAATGGACACGGATATTATCGCAGGCATCGAGTCTAACATTGACACCGTGCTCGTTCTTACGGGCGTTACCTCCAGAGAGGATATCGACAAGTTCCCCTACCGCCCCAAATACGTTATCGACCGCGTTGGGGATATTATTAAGGCAGGCAACTAAAAAATCAATACCCGACTGCACAAAATGCCGTCGGGTATTTTTGTGTTATATGCACAATTATACAAACATCTATATTTTTTTAAGTCATAACTGTTGACAATGAACAATTACGGTGATATAATGTTTCCAAGGTAAGCATTACCAAATATTTTCAAAGGAGATTTTTTATGAAGAAAAAATTTTTATTGCTTTTACTTGCCACAGTAATGTGCCTCTCAATGGCGCTGGTTTCCTGCACAAAAAAAGATCCCGTGCAAGCGCTTAAATTTTCCGACATTATTAAGTCAGTTCCCACAGACCAAGACGACGTCATTTCCGATTATACTCGCCTTAACATAACGGGCGAAATCGTGAAGATGGGCCGCCTCTTTGCAGTAGCCGAAAATCAGAGCTATGATAGCGGTTATGCAAACTCCGAGCTTCGCGTTTACAATCTTCACAACGATACCTGCCTTTTGACACTGACCAAGGGTACAGTTACAGATACGTACACAGGCGTCACAACTGCGACCAATTACTACTTTGACTTAATAGACGAGGATTTCATTGCAGTTCTCAAAGAAACCTACGATACGAGCGATTACGGCAACTCCTATTACTCCGATTATTTTAATACAAATATCAAGGACTACGCAGAATATAACGTAACTGTTTACGACAAGTCTGGAACAAAGGTTCACAGTATAGACGATAACGATCTGTACTACGGCGATTTCGATTACTATTACGAAGAAGAAATGAGCGATTACATTAACGACGATTACTCTTATTCTTCTTCCGATCTTTTCTACGTTGGTAACAAGCTCTACAAATACGACGACAAGGGCGAAAAGGTTTTCATAAAGGAATTCGGAATCGAATATAAGCCCGATCTCGAGTATCTGTTCCCCATCGGTGATTACTACTGCTATTCAGGCAGCAGCAGCTACTATTCGAGAGGTCTCACTGTACAGATATTCAACGAAAAGCTCGAGCCCGTTGCAGATTACTCCTTCCCATCTTACGCAAACACGGGAGATGCTTCCTTGTCCTTCTACGATATCGGCAACGGCCGTATATTCATTCAGTACGTAGAGACGCTTCATCAGGATGAAAAGGATTACGATTACAGACAGGGCGCTACGGGCAAATACGACCTCGTTACACTCATTCTCAACGTAACCGATAATACGGTTACCGAGCTTGATGCAAACTATAAGGTTCACAATATGGTTTCAACCAAAGCAAAGTACGAGTCCGAGGACTGCTACAACGACGTAGTTGAAAACATCGCTATAATTTCCCGAATTGATGAGAACGAGCATCTCGATACCTCTCCTGCTAACTATGAAATAGTAGGCATTTCAAGCGAAGGTAACGTCACCGCTATTATCGATATCGAAGGCTCCATCGCTTCGATTCCCGAGCCCTACGGAGACAATCTTTTCTGCGCTCCATCCGCAATCGATTACAATATGTACTATATCTACAACGCACAGGGCGAAATAGTGTCGTACAGAAACATCTATGATTACGAACATTACGGAAATTACATTTTCACCGACGACGCTATATATAACGTAAACGGCAACAAGATATACGACCTCAAGGACAAGGATTGCTACAATATGAGTAACGGTTCTGCCATAATCTGGAGCACCGAGGACGACGTTACCACGATCTCGCTGTTCTGTGACGGAAACGTTAAAACCATTGGAACGGAGGGCGGAGACAATCCCTCTATCGACGGATTTGATTATTTCTCCAATTACTACTACACCTACGATTCAGACACCGGCAACTACACATACTACACCGTAAAGGGTGACGTTATCGGTACTTTCGAAACCGAACTCTGTTATGAAATCGAAGGCGATGATTTCGTGATTCTTTCAAGCAGGGAGTATAACAGCTTCACGGGTGAGTACGAATACAGTTACTACAAGTTCCATTAAACGTATCGCGCGTAACACGCGACCGTAACATAAGCTAATATTAAAAGCCGCTTTTGCCGTGAAAATAGCAAAAGCGGCTTTTATGCCTAAAGATTTTCTTGTTATCGCTTGCTTTTTTTTTGCCACCGTGATATAATATATATAACTGTAACTTTATGCACGTTGAGTTTATAATCCTTGCGACGCAGGGGGAAAGGAGAAGCGATGAACATAGGCTTGGTTTTGTCGGGCGGCTTTGCAAAGGGCGCGTATCAGCTCGGCGCACTTTACGCGATAAAGGAATTCGTGCCCGTCGAGGACATTAAATGCATAAGCTCTGCATCCATAGGCACGCCCAACGCTTACGCGTTTGCAACGGGCAAGCTTGAAAAAATCGCAGATATGTGGCATAATTTCTGTGACACCAACACTCGCATGTTCATTACGAAAATTCTCCAATCCTCTCTCCTTCAGCAGGATATTAAAAATCTTTACGATCCCTCGGATAAGCTGGAAAATCCTTTTTACGTTTCCTATTGGGACGTCGCAAATATAGCAGACTCCGCTTCCTGCTATCAAGACCTATCAAAGGTGGAAAACGACACCATTCCTACGTATCTTTTGGCAAGCGTTGCCTTTCCTATATATAATAAAGCCATCGATATAGGCGAGCATCGCTTTTTTGACGGAGGCTTCGTTGACAATATCCCCGTCTACCCCCTCGTCGAGCACGACCTCGATTACATAATCTGCGTATATTTCGACGACGTGAGCTACCGCTTTGAAAGCTCGCAATTCGACGATAAAATAATAAAGATAACCTTTCCCAATATGAGCAACATCAAAAACTCCTTTATCATAACTCAAGACGAGATCGACAAAATGATCGAGGAGGGCTACGAGCGCACGATGCACGTTCTGCGTTCTATTTTCGCAAACGGATACGACGATCTCGACCACGTTTATAAATCGATAATCTATCACAACAAACAACTCGGCGATCCAAAATTAAGGCTTACGACCGATGTTGTCATCACAAACGTCAACAAGCTGCTTTCAAGATTTGCAAAAAGAAAAAACATTCTGTAAAAACAACACAATACCACATTTTCAGTAATGGAAAATGTGGTATTTTTGTTTTCGCGCAATTAAAAACCAAACCAAATATATGCACAAAACAAGAAAATCTCAAACAAATAAAGAAAAAATCATTGACAAACAGACAATAATATGGTATAATGTATGCAACAAATTATGATTTTTTATAATTCAAATTAAGTTTACGTGTTTTTAGACAACAAATCACGTCATAATTTGTTATAAATGCAACAAAAGAGGATGATTATTATGAAGTTCTACACAGAACCAATTAAAAAATCTCCGAGAATAAGCAAGCTTGTTGACGCGCTTTTTGAAAAAATGCCGCAGATCGAAGCGGATAGAGCCGTTTTGCTTACCGAGTCGTACAAGTCAACCGAGGGCGAGCCGATAATCACTCGACGCGCCAAGGCGTTTAAGCATATTCTGGAGAATATCCCCGTTACGATACGCAAGGACGAGCTTATCGTTGGCGCGGCAACTCGCGCTCCGCGAGGCTGTCAGGTTTTTCCCGAATATTCCTTTGAATGGCTGAAGGCGGAATTCGACACGGTCGAGACGCGCTCGGCAGACCCCTTTTACATATCCGAGGAAACTAAAAGGACACTTTCCGAGGCTTACGAGTATTGGGGCGGAAGAACCACGAGCGACCTTGCCTCGTCGTTTATGTCGGAGGAAGCAAAGGCGGCGATCGAGCACGGAATGTTCACTCCCGGAAACTATTTCTACAACGGAATAGGACACGTCACCGTTGACTATCCGAAGGTGCTTGCCATCGGATACGAGGGTATAATCAAGGAAGCGAGGTCTTACCGTTCGGCGCTCCGCCAAGCAGATGCGGACTACGCAAGGCGCTCTCACTTTCTTGACGCAGTAATTATGAGCTGCGAGGCGGCGATTGCCTATGCGGAGCGTTATTCGGCGCTCGCAGAGAGCATGGCTAAAGCGGAGATAGACGTTACGCGCAAAAAGGAGCTGACCGAGATTGCGATAAACTGCCGCAGAGTTCCCCGCCACGGCTCAGAAAGCTTTTGGGAGGCATGCCAATCCTTCTGGTTCGTGCAGATGCTGTTGCAGACGGAATCGAGCGGACATTCCATCTCCCCCGGTAGATTTGACCAATATATGTATCCTTATTATAAAAAAGACCTCGATGCAGGACGCATCACACGCGAGTTTGCCCAAGAGCTTATGGATTGCGTATGGGTAAAGCTCACCGACCTCAACAAGGTGCGCGCCGCAGATTCGGCAGAGGGCTTTGCGGGATACAGCCTGTTCCAAAACCTTATAGTAGGCGGACAGGACAAGCACGGTCGCGACGCCACCAACGACCTTTCGTTCATGGCAATAACCGCAACCGAGCACGTATTTCTTCCCCAGCCGTCGTTTGCGGTCAGAGTTTGGAACGGCTCGCCTCACGAATTTCTCATAAGAGCGGCAGAGCTTACGCGCACGGGAATAGGATTTCCCGCTTACTACAACGACGAGGTAATAATCCCCTCGCTCCAGAGCCGCGGGCTTACGCTTGAGGACGCGAGAGATTACAATATAATCGGTTGCGTCGAGCCGCAGAAGGCGGCAAAGACGGATGGCTGGCACGACGCGGCATTCTTCAATATGTGCCGTCCCTTGGAGCTCGTTTTCTCAAGCGGTATGGACAAGGGCGTACAGCTCGGTCCGAAAACTCAAAGTGTTTCGGATATGACGACCTACGAGGAGTTCGAGGATGCTTACAAGGCGCAGATGAATTACTTTATCGAGCTTTTGGTCAACGCCGATAACGCGATAGACCTTGCTCACGCGGAGCGTTGCCCCCTGCCCTTCCAGTCTTGCATGGTAAGCGATTGCATGGCGAGAGGAAAGAGCCTGCAGGAGGGTGGAGCGATCTACAACTTCACGGGTCCGCAGGGCTTTGGAATCGCAAACGTAGCGGACGCGATGTTCGCTATCAAAAAGCTTGTGTTCGAGGATAAAAAATACACGCTTGACTTCTTTAAGGAAGCGCTCGACAACAACTACGGTAAGGATATGGACGGTGCACTTGCCGCAAAGCTTACGCAAAGGATCGTCGCTACGCTCGTTGAG
>JAZQTY010000022.1:0-2133 GCA_045631025.1 Eubacteriales bacterium | reverse complement strand
CAGAATAAAACCAAAGTACAGTTTTCTTTTGCTTACCTTTTCTTTTTCGGAAAAGCAAGAGGAAATATTTAAATTATAGCACAAACCAAAGTACAGTTTTCTTTTGCTACCTTTTCTTTTTTAAAAGAAAAGTAGGAAATCTTAAAAGAAAGGAAGTCACCAAATGAAAGAGACTAAAGAGATCTCAAACGCGGCAGAATATTATTTTCACCAGGGAACGAATTTCCGCGCTTACGAATATCTCGGCTCGCATCCGACGGACGGCGGCGGTCGCGTATTTCGCGTATGGGCGCCGAATGCCCTTTCGGTAAGGCTCGTCGGTGACTTCACCTCTTGGACGGACGGTATTCCCATGGTGCGCACGAGCGAGGGCGGAATTTGGGAATGTACGACCGAGCCTGGTGTTGCCAAGGAGGGCGACGCCTACAAATACGAGATTACGGGGTTGAGCGGAGTTAAGCTCAAGTCAGACCCCTACGGCACTTACGCCGAGATTCCCCCGGAAACTGCTACTCGCATTTACGATATAGATGGCTACCGCTGGCGCGACGAGGGTTGGCTCAAGCATCGCCGCGAGAAGGCGGGAAGGACGTACGCCGAGCCGATGAATATTTACGAGATGCATCTCGGCTCTTGGAAGCGCCACGACGACGGTAAGCCTTATACCTACGCAGAGCTTGCTGCAGAGCTTGCGCCCTACGTCAAGCAGATGGGATACACGCACGTTGAGCTTATGCCCGTAGCCGAGCATCCGTTTGACGGCTCGTGGGGCTATCAGGTATGCTCCTACTTTGCGCCCACCTCCCGATACGGAACGCCCAAGGACTTTATGGCGTTCGTGGACTCCATGCACGAGGCGGGAATCGGAGTAATACTTGACTGGGTGCCCGCGCATTTCCCGAAGGACGCGCACGGTCTTTACGAATTTGACGGACAGCCCCTCTACGAATATCAGGGCTGGGACAGAATAGAGCACGGCGGCTGGGGCACGCGCCGCTTTGACGTCGGACGAAACGAGGTCGAATGCTTCCTCATTTCCAACGCGACCTATTGGATAGAGAAGTATCACGTTGACGCGCTTCGCGTTGACGCGGTTGCCTCTATGATATATCTTGATTACGACAGGCTGCCTCACGAGTGGGTGCCGAACGTATACGGCGACAACCGCTGTCTTGAGGCGATCGCCTTTTTCAGAAAGCTGAATTTACACGTCAAGGGGGCTTTCCCCGACGTTCTCACGATAGCCGAGGAATCGACGGCGTGGGGCAACGTCACGACGTTTGAGAACGGCGGACTTGGCTTTGACATGAAGTGGAATATGGGCTGGATGAACGACACGCTCGCGTACGCGGAGCGCGATCCCATTCACCGCAAGTATCACCACGACGAGGTTACGTTCTCCATGACCTACTCCTTTGGAGAGAGGTACGTGCTTCCCATTTCGCACGACGAGGTGGTACACGGAAAGAAGTCGTTTCTCGACAAGATGAGCGGCGACTATTGGCAAAAGTTTGCCTCGACTCGCGCGTTTATGGGATATATGATGACTCACCCAGGCAAGAAGCTGACGTTTATGGGTGGGGAGATAGGGCAGTTTCGCGAATGGGATTATGCGGGGCAGATAGAATGGTTTTTGCTTGACTACGATCTGCACGCGCGACTTCAGCGCTACGTAGCGGAGCTTAATCACTTGTATTTGCGCTCGCCCGCTCTCTGGCAGATTGACGGCTCGTGGGAGGGCTTTCAGTGGATAGACGCGGACAATCGCGAGGCGAGCGTGCTGTCCTACCGCCGCATAGCGCTTGACGGCAAGGAGCTTATCGTGCTTGTCAATTTCACGCCCGTGGTGTACGAGGATTTTCGCGTGGGTGTTCCCGAGGACGGAATTTATAAGGAGATATTCAATTCGGACGACGAGCGATTCGGAGGCAGCGGCGTGGTGAACACCGTGGCGCGACCTGCCGAGACGATACCGTGTAACGGATTTGAGCAGTCGATAAATCTTCGTATTCCGCCTCTCGGAATAACGATTTTGGAGCGGGAAGCGAAGCCAACCTCTAAAAAGTCCGCGCCCAAACGGACGAGGAAGAAGACGGCGGATAAATAAGATTTTAGATTGTATTAAAAACGGGG
>JAZQTY010000021.1:0-6051 GCA_045631025.1 Eubacteriales bacterium | reverse complement strand
TCAGCCTTTGCCGCGTTCATATAAGAGCCGTTGCCGAGCATCTTATCTTCCTTGAACGCCTTTACAATGACCTCATCTGCGGTCATTTTCGTATCAACATACTTCGCTTCGTTAATAAGCGCGTTGTCGACTTTTCCTGTGAGATTGTCGAGAGCTTTAATTCTTTCACGCTCTGCCTTTACCGCATTCTCAATCCCTTCGCTTTTCGCCTTGTTCTCGACGTTCGCTACAAGGTCGGGATATGCCTTTTTCAAATCTTCGCAGTTCTTGATTTCCATTGGTTTTCCTTCCTCCTCTTTTTGATTTGTTTTATTTGCAAACGCCTCTTTCAAGGCTTTTGGCACGTTGGAATAATCCGAGGCTACCGCCGATGCTACAAACGCATTTGTGATACGGTCTATCGTTGCGCCGTCGTCGTCCTCGTTCTCACCGTCAGCAAAAAGCACCTCGTCGGCAAAGCCTTTTTCTACGGCTTCCTTTGCCGTAAACCAAGTTTCTTTGTCCATCATTTTGGAGCACTCTTTTTCGGTGAGGCCTGTTCTCGCTACATAAGCATCTACAATTCCGCTTTGTATCGTGTCAAGGGTGTCCGCGAGCTTTCGCATATCGTCCGCGTTGTAGTAGCCCCATAGCACGTTTGCGGGTTTATGTATCATCATATACGCGCCGTTCGCAATGCTAATCTTGCTACAAGCAAGAGCGACACGGACTGCCGCCGACGCGCATATTCCGTCAATTTTACAAGTGACGTTTTTGCCGTTTTTTGCCGCTTCTTCAAGTGCTACCGCTATTGCATTCGCCGCGAATACGTCACCGCCATTCGAGTTGATACGGACGCATATATTGCTACCGTTTACCGCTTTAAGCTCCGATATAAAGAGCTTCGGTGTTACGCTTTCATCATCGTCCCACCAACTCTTTGAAGAAGCTATGTCGCTATACAGTTGAAGTTCGGTTTCATCGTCGTTAAGGTTGACAAATTTCCAAAACTTATCATTGTTGATTTGGAGCTTGGGCATTTCTTTCCTCCTGTTTTTCCTCGGCTTGTTTTTCAAAGCCTTGTTCGTTTTGATTTTCTGTATTTACGGCTTGCATCGGCGGCTTTTCCTCGCTCCGCTTTAGCGGCGCGTTTGCCTGTACGAGCTTTTCATTCTCGCGGAGAAGCTGCTCAACGTTGCTCTTGTAATCGCCACCGTTAAGCGCAACGGTTTCCTGCTCTCGTGTAGAGAAGCCTTCCTCCACGCGCATTTTTGCCGCCTGTACTTCTTTTGTCGGGTCGAGTACGGGAATAGTCGCCGTTGAGTTCCATTTCGCCACGCACCACGCTTTATGTATAAGCGGGTCGGTGAAAAATCCCTTGCACTTTATACGACCGATTGCAACCGCCTCGGCAAGCCACATTTCATAAACGGGTTGACAAAAATCGTCTTGTAAATATGTACGACGCTTCTTGAACATTTCTGCCGCCTCAAGCAACGCCGCACGGCTCGCAGAATAAGACGAGTTAAACGACTTGAGCAATACCTCGTAAGGAATTTCAAGAGCCGCGCCAATCTGCTTATATACGCTTACAATGAACGCATCATAATTGGAATTTGGTCGGGTAGGATTTGCGAAGCTGATGTCCTCGCCCTCTTCAAGAATGTTAATCATTCCGTTACCAATTCCAAGCTCATCGACGGAAGAACGGCGAGGCGGGTTTTCGTTTGTGCCGCCACCATCTGCAAAAGGATTAGTCACGTTTCCGAAAGGATTAGACGAGCTTGCGCCGCTGGTCTTTACGAACACCGTAAACATTCCCGAGATTACTGCTGCCATAATTTCCGCGTCGCTATATCTCGTTAATTGCTTCAAGCTCTCAATAACAGGAGCTAAAAGCGGAACGCCTCTATATGCATTCGCTCGCGTTGCCGTGTATAAGTGAAAGACGTTCGGGTTTCCTGTACGTTGTCCGTATGCCTCAATTCTTACCCACTTTTGCGGCTTCTTGTGTAAGCGCATATATTCTTCGGGGTATCGGTTGCATATCCAATACGCCACCTTTTTACCGTCGTCGTCGATCTCGATGCCGTTTACAATGCGGTTGCCGTTATTGTTGTTCACGCCCTCGGTTGAAGTGTAATTTAATACGCGATTGACATTCTCGGACGCATACATCGGCGTGCAAAGTCTATCGCTCTCGATAATATGAAGCCTTAACGAGTAAGGCATAAACTGCGTTGGCTTGTCGTACTTCGTGAGTCCGAGGCCGTCACCGTTGGAGAGCATACCGCGGAAAATGAGTTCTTGCATTTCGTAGAACGTGTGAACGTTAGTTGCATCGCAATGCTTGCTTTCAGCCCATAGCGCAAATTCGCGCTCGGTGTTGCGTTCCCATTCCTCCGCTTCCTCTTTAGTCATTCCGAGGAATTCATAATCAAGGCACGGCTTCAAATAGAGTCCGCTGCCGACGGTCTTTGTTGCCGTCGTATTGATTGCCGCCGCCGCAAGAGGCGCGGTCATTTCAAGCGTTCGCGATCTACTCCTCAAGGTATGGAGGTTTTGGTCTATATCGTCCTGCGGGCTGAAGCTATCGTCTATAAAGTCCTTCGCCCACGATTTCGTATAAGACGCTCCTCCGAGTGAATAGCCACTATTGACAAATCGCTTGCTTTGCTCTAAAGCAAATTTCGCCGCCATTCTGCGACACGCCTTTTCGGGACTTATTACGGCTATTGCCTTATCGACAAAATTCATCTGTAAGCCGTTAAGCTGCGTTTTCACTTTCGCCAAGTCTGCACCTCCTTAACGGTCTTGAGGAACGGCGCGAACGATTAGGTTTCGCCCTCTGCCGTTCAACTGATTTTCTAAATTTTCAAGTAGGTTTTCGTATTCCTTTATAGCTGCTCTTATCTCGGAAAGGTTAGCCCTTGTCAACGAGCGAGAGCCGACGGAGTATGATTGTGCGCCGCCGATAATCGCAAGCTCTGCTTCATAGTACATATCAAGCGACTTTTTAACTCGCTCTATTCTTGTTTTAAGCCTTGCACGCGCATCGTTTGTCATACGCTCACCTCCGAATAATATAAAAAAACGCCAAATACCTACCGCGAAAGACAAAAAAACGGTTGGTATTCGACGTTCATAGACGTTCTTATTTTGATAAAATATCAAATAACGTGCGAGTTTTTCAACTTGCAACGCTCGCATTTCATATATATTATACCAAAATAATCCTCATTGTCAATAGTTTTTTGAGAAATTTTTGATTTTTTTGCAGTTTTTCTCTTATTTTT
Organism: Eubacteriales bacterium; assembly: GCA_045631025.1. Taxonomy (GTDB): domain Bacteria; phylum Bacillota; class Clostridia; order Oscillospirales; family CAG-272; genus HGM12713. The sequence goes on along the minus strand of JAZQTY010000021.1, from coordinate 2,776 downwards.
ATCAAAAAAACACAACGTTTTACCACAATTCCCGCACTTGATAGCCCCTGTTTCCTCCTCAAATACGGCAGTTAGTTCTCGATTTAATATCATAGACGAATACCTCCACTACGCTTTTTAGGTGAATTTTGTTGACTTTGCGCCGTTGTTATGGTTGGCGTTGCTTGTCTTTGCGGTTGTGCTATCGGCTTTGGAGCTACGGGAGAGCCTGCATATTCTTCGTTGAGCTTTGCCAAATGCTCTAATAGGTCATAAGGCAAACCGACGCATTTTATTTCAAGCGCGGCGGTTGCATAGTTACGCAAGTCAAGCGGCTCATTTCGCGCTCGGTCCGAACGCTTCTCCCAAATGATACGCGCCACGCCTTTGGTGTATTTCGTGACCTTATGCTCTGCCGTCAAGCCTCGGAAATATTCCTCGTCGTAGCCTTTGTCGCTCTCAATCGGAAAGTGACAAAATCCCGCCTCGGTTTCGTATGCCGTTTTGAGCCTTGAAAATAGCGTATCTTTTCCCACGTCTACACCGACGTTAAACAGGAATACGCCCGCGTCGTTCACGTTCTTTGGTATCTTGACAAACGGAATACCGCTGCCGCCTATACCTTTTATTGCATATACGTTCCGCAAGAAGTTGTCACGGCAATAAGCATATACTTGCTCCGTCTTGTGACCGCCACTATCGACGCACGTTGACATTATATTCATTCGCAAGCCGTCCTCTCGCTCATAGTCCGCAAATAATACCTCGCTCAATTTATCCCACGTTTCTTGATGTGCAGGGTCGCCGAGAATAACACCGTACTTAATGCCCCAACTTGTACGCCCTACGCCCCAACCGACTATTTCATATTCAAGACGGTTGTCCTGCGTATCGACTCCGCACGTCAGCGCGAGCACGTCTTTCGGGATATTGCAGTTATAATATTGTCGGCGTTTGCTCAATAGGTCGTTAAAATCAATCTCGCTTTCCTCCTCGAAGCTCTCGCCGAGTCGCGTATTGATGAATACCTTTAGAGCCTCGCGCCCTTGCTTTTTTGCAGTTAGGAATTCGTCAACGATACTCTCCCACGTTTTCCACGGAGATATTAAAGCGTTGAGGTGAAAACCGCGAATATGCTTTACGCTAGGATTATGCGCCACCCATTTTATCGGTTGCTTTTTCCAACGTATCTCGTTATCTACCGCGCCGCAATGCTTGCACTCATAACCGATAAGCTCAAACACGTTGCCCGTGTTGTTCTTTTCCAAGTCCTTAAAATGCTTGAATTTGAGGTGCGCCCATTTTAGCGGTTGGTATTCTCTGCAATGCGGGCAAGCTATGTATAACTCCTCTTGGCTGCTCATTTCATATTCTGCGTCAATCTTACTCACGCCCTTTATTGTAGGCGTACTTGATATAACGGTTTTAGCATTCCAAAAGGTTGTTTGTCGTATTTCCGCGAGCTTCAACGGGTCGCCCTCTGCTCCTGCTGATAAGGGATAACGGTCAACCTCGTCGGCAAGGAGTATTCGTATAGGACGGGAAGCAAGCTGACTAGGTGTATTTGCACCAATCATAACAAGATAACCGCCCACGAATTTTTTATAGCTTATCGTGTTGCCACTCTCGCGGCTTTTCGCCTCGACAATCTTCTCTTTAAGTACGGGTGTATCTCGTATCATTGGAGCAATACGGTCTTTTGAATACGACTCCATTACCGCCTCCGTAGGTTGTAAAAACATTATTGGTGCGGGGTCGTAGTCCATATAATAGCCGAGTACATTGTTTAATATTTCCGACTTTCCAATCTGCGCCGAGGTATGCAATACCACCTTACGCACCTTTGGATCGCTCACGGCGTTCATCATTTCACGCTGATATTCCGCGCGGCTTGTGCGCCACCGTCCTGCTTCTGCCGAGCTTTCGGCTGATAGGTATCGGTAAGTGTCAGCCCATTCGGAAACGAGCATTTTAGGCGGGATTTCCCACGCCTTGTTGAGTTTCTTAAATAGCTTCGCCGTGTTGTTGTAAAAGCCCTCGCGCCGTATCTGCGCTTGAGTCTTTTTCTTCTCCGTCGGCTTACTCATCGTCTTCCCTCTCCTCGTTATCAGCCGCGCTCAAATCCTTTTCGTATGCACTCGCGTCATAGTCCGATATTTCTTTCAGCGCGTCAAATATCTCGCGGTCTATTAGGTCCTGTATTACCGTTACGTCAAGCTCGCCCTTTAACTGCGGCGCAATCTTTACGCCTATCGCCGTCAAGCGCGATTTCACCGCTACAACGCTACTATTCCAAAGAGCCTTTACGTCCTCCTCGTAGTGCAGCTTCCCTTCCATCTGCAGAACGACAAGCTCGGTCTTTCGAGATTTCATTTGCTCGTGCTTTAGCTTTACCGCCTCCGTCGCGCTCTTTATCTTTTCGGGTTGGCTATTGCGTAGTTCTTCTTCCTCTTTCATTTTCGCTATGAAATTTGCCACGCTCGCGATGCAATCAAGTTTGTTCGCGCCTACCTTGACCACAACGCCCGAATTCATAAGGTTGTATATTTGCCTCTCGGTAATTCCGAACATTTGCGAGAGGTGCGCCGTCGTGCAGAATAGCGACTTTTCTTCACCTTTAGGTGGTCTACCTCTTTTTGAAGTAGTTGCTTTTGATGTAGTTTTTTTCTCTGCCACGTTACCGCACCTCCAAACCGTTGACATTATGCCTTTGAATGTTCATTTTCTTGTACTTTTGAATTGAAAACGCCCTCAAAAAAATTTCACTAACTAGAGAAATCTCGGGTCGCAACGCACC
>JAZQTY010000020.1:0-2130 GCA_045631025.1 Eubacteriales bacterium | reverse complement strand
AGGAGTGGCTCTTGTGGCGTAGCACTTGGAAGCTCGGCAATATATACGTCTATCATACCGTTAAGCGACCTTAAATCTCGTCAAAAAGAGGCGTTGAGAAATATCTCTCTGCCGTATCGGGAAGAACCGTAACGACGGTTTTACCCTTTCCAAGCCTTTTAGCAAGCTTGATTGCCGCGGCAACGTTAGTTCCACTACTGATTCCGCACATAATGCCTTCAAGACGCGCCAAGTCCTTAGAAGCCTCAATAGCCTCCTCGTCGCTAATAATGCAAACGTCGTCGTAAATGCTTTGATTAAGTATCGCGGGGATAAGTCCGTCACCAATGCCCATCTGAACGTGAGTTCCAATAGAGCCACCCGACAGAATTGCAGCGTTCTCAGGCTCAACAGCCCAAATCATCATATCGGGGTTTGCCGCCTTTAAGGTTTCGCCAATTCCTGTAATAGTGCCACCCGTACCGATACCGGAGCAAAAACCGTGAATCGGCGCGCCAACCTGTTCCAAAATCTCCATTCCCGTAGAAATTCTTTGAATTTCGGGGTTAGCAAGATTTTCAAACTGTTGAGGAACGAATGAATTAGGCGTATTATCTCTCATTTCAAGAGCCAAGCGCAAGCACTCCTCAATGCAAAGTCCTATATTTCCGTCGTCGTGAACGAGAATAACCTCTGCTCCGTAGTGCGTAACGAGCTTTCTGCGCTCCTCGCTTACCGAGTCGGGCATAATTATTTTAACCTTATAACCGCGTACCGCGCCAACGAGGGCAAGACCTATGCCCTGATTTCCACTTGTAGGCTCAATTATAACGGTATCTTCGTTTATAAGTCCACGCTTTTCAGCGTCAAGTATCATATTGTATGCCGTTCTCGTTTTTATCGAGCCACCGACGTTGAGTCCCTCAAATTTAACGAGGATGTCGGCGCTATTGGCATCAACCATACGTTGAAGCTTTATTATGGGCGTATGCCCCATCGCGTCAAGAATTGTATTGCAAATCATTATATAAACCTTTCAATGTACCAATCAATATACTAATAACATAATCAATATAATAATATCAAATTATCGCGATTTTGTCAATATCCGTCAATTATTTTCACTCTCAAAGGCAGAAAAAATCTCGTCGGACATCGCCTTTACACGCTTTTGGTCAACCTTGCAAACACGTCGGTCGTAGGTGAGCAATCCGTTAGTTTCATCCTCTACATCGGAAACCTGAGTGTAAACCGTTCCGCAAAGTCCATTAGCGATTGCGGGAATTATCTCATTCTTATAAAGCGCAACAAAGGCATCTTCAAGCTCGCCTACCGTCTTAAAGGATTTATATCCGTATTCATCACTTGGATTGTAAATATGTCCGTCTATTCTACAAGCATATCCGCCAAATTCCGACAAAAACAAAGGTCTGTCGTATTTTTTCTTAACCTTAAACGGTTTAAAATAAACGTGCAGGCTCTCTACATCGCTTTCTGCTCCCGCAAACCAACCCGAAGCCGTATCTACCACACGAGTATCATCGAGTGACTTTATCTTTTCATACATTTCCTGACTGCAAAACTGTCCCCAGCCCTCGTTAAACACAGTCCAAGCAACTATGCAAGGATACTCTCGCAAAGCGTTTACTGTTGATTCCATTCCATCCTCATACGCCTTACGTGTTGCCTTATCGGTATGCATTCTCTTATCGTTACGCTTTTGCAATCCTACGGTGGGAAGCGCTGTATCTCTGATAAAGGAATAATCTCCGTTATTAACCATATCCTGCATAACCGTCATGCCGTATAGGTCACAATAATAGTAGAAAATATCAGGCTCTACCTTAATGTGCTTACGAAGCATATTAAAGCCAAGTTTTTTTGCCTCGAGTATATCCCTCTCGTAGCCACAGGGATCGGCAGGGAGAAAAATTCCGTCGCTAAAATATCCTTGGTCAAGCAAACCGTGGAAGAAATAGGGCTTGCCGTTAAGACAAAGTCTGTTTTTGCCATTAGTCTCGAGTATCTCAAGGCTTCGCATCGCAAAATAAGTGTTTACGTAGTCCTCTCCCGCTCTTATTCCTATCTCATAAAGATATGGGTCCTCGGGAGACCAGAGATGCGGCTCTTTTATCTCGATTCGCGCGTGAC
>JAZQTY010000019.1:0-4898 GCA_045631025.1 Eubacteriales bacterium | reverse complement strand
TGGCTCACAGAACGACATGGCTACGTCCGACTTTACCAAACTTCGTTATGATGTAAAGTATAAAGCAAGACTTATTGACGTTGAGGAGTATTTCGTTTCCGATACGCAGGCACTTTATGGCTTCGTTGCAGGTATTCTCGCAAGCAACCACGACGTCACGGATCTGTTTATCGATTCAGCTCTTAAGATTTGCAATAACGATATAGCGGCATTTGACAATTTTGTTGAAGAGATAAATACTCTTACAGCAAAGCTTAACGTTAAGGTTACTATTACTTCTTCTATTCCTGTTGAAGAAGCAAGTGAAACGGTTAAGAAGTATCTTTAATTGTTGAATACATAACAAAACATAAATAAGCCTTCGGTGAATTTTTGCGCCGAAGGCTTTATTCAAATTTGGAGGAGAAATGGTACTGATTATCGCAGAGAAGCCAAGCCTTGGCAGAAATATTGCCGCAGGACTCGGCGAATTTAAGCGCAGAGACGGATACCTTGAGGGAAATAACTGCCTTATAAGCTGGGCATTTGGACATCTGTTTTCTCTTGCTGATATTGAATACTATAATCCACGACCTGAAGGACAGAGCTTTTGGTCGATGGAAAACCTACCGTGCTTGCCCGATACGTTTAAATACGAGTTGCGTAAGGATAAGGACAAGCAGATCGATAGCGGAATATTAAAGCAGTTTAAAATTATAGAAGCGCTATGTAACAGAGCTGACGTTGATACGATAGTAAACGCGGGGGACGCAGACAGAGAAGGTGAAATTATCGTTCGTAACTGTATAAATTACGCGCTGAAATCTCCTAAAACGATAAAAAGACTATGGCTTCCCGATCAGACCCCGCAGACGGTCGCCGCCGCCTTTGCCGATATGAAGGATGACGAGGATTATGACAGTCTTGCTAACGAGGGATACGCGAGGACTTACATAGATTGGCTTTACGGAGTTAATCTTACACGTTACGCTACGCTTCGTACCGGGACGCTTCTTCGCGTCGGTAGAGTAATCGTGCCAATCGTTCGCGCGATATACGATCGCGATATGGCAATTAAAAACTTCGTGCCCGAAAAATACTATTCTATTTCAAGCAAGGAAGAAACCAACGGTGAGGTGGTGGAGCTTAACAGCAAGCTTCGCTTTGACGGTAACAAGCAATATTTAGCAGAGCAAAAATGCCGTGAATATAACGCGCAGCAGGCGATCGTTACTTCGCTAAAGCGAAAAAAGGACACGTTGTCCTGCGGTAAGCTCTATTCGCTTTCAAAGCTTCAGAATGTGCTCGGTAAGAAATATAAAATGTCCATGGCAGAGAGCCTCGAGATAGTTCAGAAGCTATACGAGGAAGGATTTTTGACGTATCCCCGTACGAATTCCGAGTATTTAGCAACGGCTGAAAAGTCAAAGGTTAAAAAGATACTTGAAAATTGTATGAAGCTTGGCTATCCCGTAACCTTTAAGGACAAGAAAACTATATTTGACGACTCGAAAATAGAATCTCACTCCGCAATAACGCCTACGTATAAAATCCCCGATAAAAATAGACTTTCAGAGGCGGAAAGACAGGTTTATTCTATGGTGTTTCGTCGTTTTATCGCCGTTTTCTGCGCCGAGGACTGTGTTGTTGAGAAGGTGGAAATGACGGTTAGCGTAGGTGAGCTTGAGGATTTCGTGCTTAAGGGCTTATCTATTAAGGAAAAGGGTTGGATGAAATACGACGATTCAACTCAAAAGGACAAGATATTACCCGATCTCAAAAAGGGTGACGTCGTAAACGTTTGCTTTAAGCCGTGCGAAAAGGAGACCTCACCTCCGAAGCACTATACTATTGAAACTCTTAATAATTATCTGAAAAATCCGTTCCGAGAAGAAAAAAATTCGATTGACGACAGTATGGGGGCGGACGATGCGGAAGAATACCGCGCTATGCTTGATGGCGTTGAGCTCGGCACCGAAGCGACGCGAACGGGAATTATCGATAACGCGAGAAAGAGTAATTACATTCAGCTTAAAAAGGATGTATATACCATTCTCCCCGATGGAATATATATGATAGAATCTCTTGATAGATTGAATATAAACATGGACAAGTTTAAAACCTCGGAAATGGGCAAGGCGTTAAAGCGAGTGTATAAAAATGAAATGGCTGTTGACGATACCGTTACGCTTGCGAAAAACGAGATCAAGGAATACTTTTCGACTGAAAAAAAGCCGATTGAAACTGATACGGATATTGGATTTTTCGGTGACGTTATCGGCAAGTGTCCACTTTGCGGAAGCGACGTAAAAAGAGGAAAATTTGCGTACGGCTGTGCAGGGTATAAAAACGGATGTAAATTTACTATCTGGACGTCCGTTTGCGGCAGGGTGATTTCCGTTTCAAATGCAAAACTATTGCTCGAGAGCGGTCGTTCCTCCAAAATTCAGGGATTTGTGTCCAAAAAAGGCAATACCTTTGACGCATATTTGAAAATGGTTGACGGGAAGTGTGTATTTGACTTTGACGATGCACCCGCAGTAAAATAATACAAAGGAGTAGCAGTATGAAAAAAGGTACTAAAATAATTATCTCAACATTGGTTACGCTTGTTATTGCGGCAATAGGCTTTTACGTTCTATTACCCGCGATAAACGTATTTAATCAAGAGCTTTGGACGTATGTCGTAGTGATTTCGGTTATCTGGAGTGCGATTTATTTTTTGCTTGGAATGAAGGATTTAAAGAGCGTAGGTGTCAAGGAATCCTTGAGGGGGATGAAGGCCCTTGGAGTAGTTATTGCAATTCCCGTGGTAGTTCTGGTCGTCGGAAATATAATTTCTTCAACCTTCTTCAACGCAGAGAAGTATTCACAGATAATAACCGTTAACGAGGCGGTATTTGAGGAGGATATGCCCGAATCCGGTCTCGTTACGAATATTGCTCTTATGGACTCGGATTCCGCACAGATGTACGGAAAAAGAGCTATGGGTAATCTTGCGGACGTTGTTTCGCAGTACCAGATAGGAACGAGCTACGTACAGATAAACTACAAGGGAACACCTCAAAAGGTAGTTAATCTTGAATATGTTGATTTCTTTAAATGGTTTAATAATAGAAATAATGGGATTCCCGGAATGGTAATGGTTGATCCTGTCAACAGTTCTGCTGAATACGTTGAGCTTTCCACTCCAATGAAATACGTTGAAAGCGCGTATTTCAACGAGGACCTTCATAGAAAGCTTCGTTTCTCATATCCTACCAAAATTTTCGGGAATATTTCGTTTGAGATTGACGATGAAGGCAATCCTTATTATATCGTCGCTTGTATGACTCCTCGCGTGGGAATGTTTGGCGCGTATGACGTAAACGAGGTCGTTATTTTTAATCCTTGTGACGGCTCGTCTACGCTTTACGCTCTTGCCGACGTACCTACTTGGGTTGACAACGTGTTTACGGGAACGCTCGCTTCTCAAAAATACGACTGGCACGGAACTCTTGCAAACGGCTTTTGGAACAGTATTATCGGTAACAAGGACTGCAAGGTCACGACGGATGATTTCGGATATATCGTGATTGAGGACGACGTCTGGTTCTTCACGGGCGTTACGTCTGTAAGTAACGACGAGAGTAACATCGGATTTATAATAAGTAACGCTCGTACCGGTGAATATAAATTTTATTCCGTAATCGGAGCAGAGGAATATTCGGCGATGAATGCGGCGGAGGGCGCAGTTCAGGAGAAGGGCTACGTGGCTTCTTTTCCATCCTTAATAAATGCGTCAGGCGAGGCTACCTACATTATGGTGCTTAAGGATAAAGGCGGACTTGTCAAGCTTTACGCGCTCGTTAACGTGGAAAATTACAGTATAGTTGCCACCGGAACGACTCAAGCAGAGGCGAAGGAGGCTTATATCAAGCTATTAAAGGATGAAGGAATACTCGGTAACAACGTAGAAATTCCCGATGCCGCTCCCGATATGCCTTCAGAAACCAAAGAAACAACCGTTACCGTAAGGCAGATAAGATTTTTGACTATCGGTGGGGAAAGCTATATTTATCTCAAGGGATCGGACGGCGTATTTTATAAGTTGGCCGTTGCCGACGACGAGAGCGTTCTTCTTATAGACGAGGAAAGTAAGCTTACCGTTGAGTATACTGATACCGAAACGAACGAGAAGATAAAGAATATCGTAAGCTGGAGCTTTAGCGAGGTGTTATCATGAATATAAATAAAATACTTTCTATGGTTGACCATACGTTGCTTGCGCAGACGGCCACGGAAGGTCAAATAAAAGAAATATGTGACGATGCCGTTGAATACGGCGTTGCCTCGGTTTGCATTCCACCGTCATACGTTAGATATGCAAAGGACTATCTTAACGGCAGAGTATCGGTCTGTACAGTAATAGGCTTTCCAAACGGATACAATGCAACGTCAGTAAAATGTGCGGAAACCAAAGCGGCAATAGAGGACGGCGCTGACGAGATAGATATGGTTATAAATATTACCGACGTAAAGAATGGAAATTTTGACCGTATTCTTGACGAGATAAAACAGATAAAGGCGGTATGTGGCGATAGAATTTTAAAGGTAATTATTGAAACCTGCCTGCTTACCGAGGAAGAAAAGATAAAGATGTGCGAGGTGGTTACGAAATCCGGCGCAGACTTTATAAAGACCTCTACGGGCTTTGCCGGCGGTGGCGCAACCTTTGAAGATATCGAGCTGTTTTCAAAGCACATCGGTGCGGGCGTAAAAATTAAAGCAGCCGGAGGTATCAAGTCCTTTGATGACGCTGAAAGATTTATTGAGCTTGGTGCGTCAAGACTGGGTACGAGCAGGCTCGTATCTATCATGAAAAACGAGAAGGCAAAATCGGAATATTAAAAAACGCTTCCGCTGACGTACGGTCAGCG
>JAZQTY010000018.1:0-7887 GCA_045631025.1 Eubacteriales bacterium | reverse complement strand
GGCGTTTTTTACGCGAACGACTCTGACTATACCTTCGTTGGAGAATACGAGCTTGAAACTATCACCGTAGGCGGTAAGGATATTAAGGAATATACCATTGCGTACAATGACGACGTTTACGGTATGCAGTATCTTGCGGAGTTTATCCGCGACGCTATTTCCGATAAATGCGGACGTTATCTCGCAGTCGTAAGGGCTGAAAAGGCAACGGGCGCGACTATTACGGTTGATATTACCGATACCGATGAAAACAGCTTGCTTTGCGAAATGCTTGGCAATGGAAATATAACCGTGGGTGGAAGCAGCTCGCAGGCGGTATTCAAGACGGCTATGGCGCTTTCAAACAGAATCAGCGCGCTTTCCGATACAGTGCTTGACGTGAGCATAACGGGAGCCTTCGTTGACGATGAGCTGACCGTTTTGAACTGGAACGTTCAAGGTCAGGACGGAAACAAAATAAGCGGAGTAACCGCTGATAGATATGCGGCTGTTTTTGAGGAATATAAGCCCGATATCCTCTTGCTTCAGGAGGCTGACCTTAAAAACGTCGGTCCCGGAATGTTAGAGGTGCTTGGTTCAGAGTACGAGCTTGCAACGACGTTCAGAGAAGATATATCCATACCTCATACCGTTCACAATATCGTGTACTACAAGAAGGCAACTATAAAGCATTACAACTCGACGTATTTCTGGCATTCGGATACTCCTGACGTGTTATCTCAATTTGAGGGCGGCGGATACGTAAAGCTTACGGAATTCTCAAGCCTTGAGCAGATCTCGACGGGTAAGAAGATCCTTGCCGTTAGCGTGCATCTCAATTTGTTGGCTGACGGTGAAGAGAATATTACCGGCGCTCAATTGAGAACAAAAGAGATAAATCTGATACTTGAGCGCATAAACGAGTTTCTTGCCAATGAGCCTACCGCTACGGTCATAATGGGCGGAGACTTTAACTGCGTATATACCGAGTCAACGATAAAGACTCTTATTGAGGCAGGCTATACGAACAGCTCCGCCGCAGCGGAAGTAATAGAGGCGGCTAATACCTTCCCGGGACACTCTCACGTTATCGATTATATATTCGTTAACGACAGAGGTGCTTTAATGTCCTATTACAAGGTTGACGATCTTAAGGAGGAAAATCCTTCTGACCACAATCCCGTTATAGTTAGACTTTGTCTTACTCCCGAATTGATAGGATAAACATAGGCGAGGTGACTTTTATGGAAAAACAAATTAAAATCGGTTGGGGAACGAGAAGCATCGTTCCTCCTCGCCCTTGCTTCATCGGCGGTCAGATGTACATGAGAGTGTCCGAGGGCGTTCTCGATCCGTTGACTGTTACCGCTATGACGATTGAAAACGGGGATGATTGCGTAATCTTCGCCACCATTGACATAGTCGTTTGCCGCGGCGGAATCCTCGATTCCGTAAGAGAAAAGATATCCTCTATGCGTTCCGATATCAACGTAGAAAAAATCGTAATTTCCGCAACGCACTCGCACACTACTCCCGAGATTAGGAACTCGGACAGACTTGAAGAACTCCTTCCCGAGGAAGCGGGCGATATTATGAGCGGAGACGATGCGACGGAGTTTATCGTTGATAGAGTTGTCGAGGCAATAATCGAGTCCTACGACACGAGAGCCGAAGGCGGCTTTGCTTACGGCTACGGCTTTGCAACCGTTGCGCACAGCAGACGCGTCGTTTATTCTCGTGATACGGGCGCCGGCGCAGTGCAGGACTCCTTGCACTCCGTAAACGGCTACTGCATGATGTACGGAAATACGAACGACGAGGACTTCCTCGGCTACGAGTCCGGAACAGAAAGCTTCCTCAACGCTATGTTTACCTACGACGAGAGCGGAAAGCTGACGGGAATAGTTGCAAACGTTCCTTGTCCGTCGCAGTGCTCCGAGTCTAGGAGCGTGCTTTCGGCAGACTATTGGCATGAGGTAAGAATTGCCATTAAGGAGAAATTCGGTGACGTTTACGTGCTTCCGCAGTGCGCGGCGGCAGGAGACCTCTCGCCAAGACTTCTTCATTATAAAGCTGCCGAGGAGCGCCGCTATAAGCTTAAATACGGCGATGATACCGAGCTCGATATGGGCAGACGCCGCGACATTGCCGAAAGAATTGTCGCAGGTCTTGCCGAAATAGAGTCGTGGGCATCTGCTGATATTAAAACCAAAACGGTTATAAAGCACAGTACCTTTGATATGCAGTTAAGCAAGATCAAGATAAGCGATGAGCAGTATCAAAGCGCGTTAGTTGGCTTGGAGGAGGCAAAGAAGGTCGTTCCCAAGCAAAACGGCGAGTGGTATTACGATTTCAAGAAAAAGACCGTAAAACTTTCGGGTATATCAAGATATGCCGGAATAATAAGTAAATACGAGTCATATCAAAATGAAAAGACGTTCCCGATGGAATGTCACGTAATAAGACTTGGAGATATTGCCTTTGCAACCAATCGCTTCGAGTTGTTTATGGACTACGAGCAGAGAATTCAGGCGAGAAGCCCTGCGGAGCAGACCTTTATCGTACAGCTCGCGGCAGTTCCCGGTATGAGTGGCGGCGGATACCTTCCGACACGCAAGGGACAGGGAAATAAGGGATATTCTGCAAGTATATTTGACTGCGTAACGGATGCTGACGGCGGTGAGATTCTTGTCGAGGAAACACTAAAAAAATTAAACGAGCTTTTCAGCGAGTGAAATTTATAAAACTAAAAAGAGAGGTAATTTATGAAAATCAAATCTTTGATATGCCTTTTGTTGGCTGTTCTTATGCTTGCAACTACGCTTGTGGGCTGTACGGTTGATGAGGTTCCTGAGGAAACCACTGCGGCAACCGAGTCGGTTGATGACGGCAGAGAGCTTCCCAAGCTTATGTGGGACAGAGAATACAGAGTTCTCGGAAATACTGTCGGAGGTACAAAGCAGTACGCTACGGTAAGTATAGAAGCCGAGGCTCCTACCGATCCCATTTCCTCCGACGTTTACACCAGAAACGTTCTCTTGAAGGAGCAGTACGGTATAGACGTAGTATTTACGGGAAGCGACACTCCCGCGAGCACGCTCAATATTGAGTATTTTGCTCAAGAATCTAACTACGAGCTTGTATTTATGCAGCTTGCAGAGGTTAAATCAATGATGGCTGCAGGATGCGCTGCGGCAAATCTTTACGATTCCGAGGCATTCCCTTATCTCTATTTTGAGAAGGATTGCTGGAACAGCTACGTAAACGAAACGCTTAGCATGAATAATAAGCTTTATATGACGACGGGCTACGTTAATCTTCAGGAGAAGATGAACACCGCGCTTATATTCTACAACAGAGAAATGCTTAAAAATATACAGTCCAGCATTGATCCCGTTGCGCTTGTAAGAAGTGGCGATTGGACTCTTGAAGCGATGGCTAAGCTTAGAGCGGAAGGAACCGTTACCGACGGTGGTACGGGAGAGATCACGACCTACGGACTCAGCTGCTCGAATAACAGAAACTTCTATCACTACGTTGCTGCTTGCGAGGTCGATATTATCGGAAAGGATGCAAACGACACTCCCTATTTCGTTATTGATAACGATAGAACTCTCGACGTAATCGACGAGGTTCTTGCAATGACTCACGCAACTGACGGCGGTACCTTCTTTGCTGTAAAATCCGGACTTATAGAGGAGTCCAAGAGCTTGTTCCTTGACGAGAATGCTCTTATGTATAACGGCGAGCTTTCATTCGTTGACAATCTTAAGGCCGATGCAACCTTTGACTACGGATTCCTTCCTTATCCCAAGTACGATAGCGAGCAGGAAGCTTACTATTCCAACATTCATACCCACTTCTCGGCTCTCTTTGTAGTTCCCGCAATGGCAGAAAACAAGGAATTTGCGTCCTTTGGCTTGCAGGCTATTAACGAAGGCTCTGAAGAGATGAATACCAACTACATCGAGGTCAACTGTAAGATAAAGGGAAGCGTTGACGAGGAAGCTCTTGAAATGCTTGAGATAGCTATTGAAAAGCCTATTTACGACCTTGGCGTCGTATTCGGTTGGGGCGCTATCCACACTTGGATCTTCGTTGACTACGGTCAGTTCCCGTCCTTGTCCGTTGGCGGTGTTAACAACTTTAAGACACAGTACGCGGCTTACGAGAAGCAGGCTAATATCGAATTGAATAGATTTTTGAGCTATATTTCAGAATAATCTTATTAAACACAAATATTTAATTGATTCCTGCTGTTATTAAATTTAATAGCAGCAGGAATTTTTCATTAAACGGTGACTTATGAAAAGAACGATTACAAACCTAACAGACGGCTTTTATTTTAAAAAGATTAACGATGAAAACATATCTCCCGAGAAGGCTATTGCACTCTTTGACGGCGGCAGAGCTGTTCGTGTGCCGCACGACTATGCTATCGAGGGAGATTTTGATATAAATAACGATCCCGTATACAAAGAGGACGGAACTCTTGAGCATACGGGAAGAACGGGCGGCTTGCCCATAGTCGGAACGGGAGTTTACAAAAAGGAGATTTTCGTTTCCGAAGAATATAAGAACGGTTGCGTATTTCTCGAATTTGACGGAGTAATGAGCGAGAGCGACGTATTCGTCAACGGAAAGAGAGCAGGAGGCAACCATTACGGATACTTGTCGTTTTGCGTTGATATTACCGAATACGTAAGCTTCGATGAGACAAACGAAATATTCATTGTTTCCCGCGTGAGAACGAACAGCGCCCGTTGGTATTGCGGCGGAGGAATGTTTAGACCTGCACGCCTTGTAATTTGCGACAAAACTCATATCGAGTATAGCGGCGTAAGAATAATTCCCAAATTACTTGATGACGGAAGCGCAAAAGTCAGCTTTAACGTACAGTATAGCGGAAATGCGGCTGCCGTTAAGGCTTCGATAATATCCCCCGACGGTCAGACCGTTGCCAAGGGAGTTTTTAAAAATGAGAATATTGAGCTTGGAGTAATTGCTCCAATGCTTTGGGATATAGAGTCTCCGAATCTTTATAGGGCAGAGGTAGCTCTGCTTGACAAAAACGGAGCAGAGACGGATAAAAATGAATATACGTTTGGTTTTAGAAAAGCCGAATTTTTTGCTGATAAGGGATTTTTTCTAAACGGTAGATATACCAAATTTAACGGTGCGTGCTTGCATCACGATCTCGGACTTCTCGGCGCGGCATATAACGAGTCTGGAGCAAGGCGTCAGCTTGAAAAGCTCCGTGAAATGGGTTGTAATGCAATAAGAACGACGCATAATCCCCCTGCGCCTCAATTCCTTGATCTCTGCGATAGAATGGGATTCCTCGTAATAGTTGAGTTTTTGGACGAGTGGAAGGACGGTAAATGCAAAAACGGATATAATATCTATTTTGACGAGCACGTTGAGGCGGACATCCGTTCAACTATTAAGCGTGACGCAAATCACCCTTGCGTAATTATGTGGAGTATAGGTAACGAGATACCCGAGCAGAGTGACGACGACGGTTGGAAGCTTGCTAAAAGGCTCAACGATATTTGCCACGACGAGGATAGCGAGCATCCAACTACAATGGGCACTAATTTGCCGAGGGATTCTATCCCGAACGGATTTGCAGAGCAGGTAGATATAGTAGGACTTAACTATAAGCCCTTGAGCTATCATAAATTCCATAAGGATCACCCCGAGTACGTGCTTTACGGCTCGGAGACCGAGTCGACCGTATCCTCAAGAGGCGAATATAAATTCCCCGCAGTCTTTGAGTACGAGAGAGTTATTCGTAACGATCTTACGGTGAACTCTTACGAAACCTCAACCAACAGAACGTACACGGCAGAAAGGGAGTTCTCTTATCAGGAGCTTTTGCCTTACGTATGCGGTCAGTTTACGTGGACGGGCTTTGACTATCTTGGCGAGCCGTGTCCTTATGACGCCGAATGGCCTTCAAGAAGCTCGTACTTCGGTATATTTGACCTTGCGGGACTTCCCAAGGACAGATATTGGCTGTTTAAGAGTCAGTGGACGAAGGAGCCCGTGCTTCACCTTTTCCCACACTGGAATTGGGAGGGAATGGAAGGACAGGAAATACCCGTGCATTGCTTTACGTCCTTTGACAGAGCAGAGCTTTTCGTCAACGGCGTGTCGCAGGGAATGAGAAAGAAGCACTACGGCTTTGAGCACGAGCTTGAGCAGTACAGATTTATATGGAAATCTGTTCCTTACGAGGCGGGAGAGCTTCGCGTGGTGGCGTACAACAAGGACGGAAGCGTGGCTATGGAGGACGTAAGACGAACTGCGGGAAAGCCTGCAAGACTTCTACTTACCCCCGAAAAGGATACGCTCTCAAAGGACGTTGACGACGTCTTGTTTATTCGTGTTGAGGCAGTGGACGAAAACGGAATTTTATGTCCTCTTGCAAACGACGATATAAGCTTTACCGCAAGCGGAGCTGTTATTCGCGGAACGGACAACGGCGACCAGAGAGATACGAGAGGTCTTACGAAGCCTTGCCGTAAGCTCTATAACGGTATGTGCGTCGTGGCTATATCTACGGACGGTACGGCAGATAATGCAGCAGTAACCGCAAAAGCAAAAGAATATACCGACGTGACCATAGTGGTTAAGAAAGGATAAGAGTATGATAAAAACATTATGTTATAATGTATACAGTCCCCGTCCCAACGAGCAAAGAGCGCAGCGAGTTTTAAAGACTGTAAGTGACAGAGATCCGGATATTTTTTGCTTGCAAGAGGCGACTCCTGTTTGGATGGAGATATTTACGCCATTTTTTGCCGATGAGTACGATTGTTGCGGTAAGGGTAGACAGGAAGGCAGAGATTGCGAGTATAATCCCGTGTTTTACAAAAAAGACAGATTTGAGCTTGTGGACACCAAGACATTTTGGTTGTCCGATACTCCGGAGGAGTGCTCAAAGCTTGAGGTGTCAAAGTATTTCCGTATATGTACTTTTGCAATCTTAAAGGATAAGAACAACGGTGAAGAAA
Source organism: Eubacteriales bacterium (assembly GCA_045631025.1). Classification (GTDB taxonomy): domain Bacteria; phylum Bacillota; class Clostridia; order Oscillospirales; family CAG-272; genus HGM12713. The sequence continues at coordinate 889 of JAZQTY010000018.1, read as the reverse complement.
TATGCGCCGTAAGCGCGCATCTTGATTACGTTTGGGAGGCGGCTGACAAGCAAGTGGAAATATTGCTTGATTTGCTTAAAAAACACGGAAAAGAAAAAACGTTTGTTTGCGGAGATTTTAACTGTAATCCGTATAGTCCTGCTTACGCAAGAATGAAAGCAAGTGAGTTTGCTGATGCTTCTGCCGTAGCGCAAAAGGCAGTTGTCGTTCCAACGTTTACTAAATTCGGCAAGACCGAGGACACCATTGATTTTTCTTTCGTCAAGGGCTTTGGCGTAGACAGCTTTGTCGTTGACGAAGTTAAATACGACGGAGAATATCCGTCGGACCATAATCCTATTATTTTTGAAGTGAGGTAAAAAAACATGAAATTCCCAACGAAAAGACTTCTTAAAAAGTACGAAAACAACCCCGTAATGTCACCGGACAGAATGCCCGTGCAGTGTCTTTATACCTTCAATCCCGGAGCTATAAAGTACAAGGACGAGTACATAATGATGATGGACGTGACGGGAACTGACGATATACACAGAATATGGATAGCGAGAAGTAAGGACGGCTACAACTTCACGCCCGATCCCACGCCTCCCGCATGGCCCGCTCCCGATCCCACGCACCCAGAAATGAATACCTACGATCCCCGTATCACCAAGATCGGCGACGAGTACATAATCCTTTACGCATCCGACCTTGAGCAGAATCAGTGCAGAGTAGGTATCATCAAGACCAAGGATTTCGAGCATTTTGAGAGAGTTGCGACCGCAAGTGAGCTTGGCAACAGAAACGGCGCATTGTTCCCCGAAAAGATTAACGGACTCTACTGCCGCCTCGACAGACCGTTCGGTGACGAGCAGAAGCCCTGCTCCATGTGGGTAAGCTATTCCCCCGA
>JAZQTY010000017.1:0-7509 GCA_045631025.1 Eubacteriales bacterium | reverse complement strand
CATCCCTGCTGTTCATTCCCCCTGACAGACCTTGAAATTGATGTTCCCCCTGCAAAATAAATTTTAAACGAAACCCTCGTTCATCTGAACGGGGGTTATTTTTCTGTCTTTTGCAAATACTACTAAAAAAGAAAGGAGATTTTTTCAATGATAGAACAGGATACAATAAGACTTCTTCGTGAATGTGATGCGGGGATAAAAATGGGAGTGGAGTCAATTGACGAGGTGCTCGAATACGTAGGCTCGGAGGGGCTTTCCGAAAAGCTCTCAAAGTGCAAAGCAGAGCACGAAAAGCTTAACGGGGAGGTGCAGAAGCTTCTCGACAAATACCACGACGAGGGAAAGGATCCAAACCCTATTGCAAAGGGAATGTCGTGGATGAAGACTAACGTAAAGTTAAGCCTTAAGGCGTCCGACCACACGATTGCGGATCTTATTACTGACGGCTGTAACATGGGCGTTAAGTCACTCAATAAGTATTTGAACGAGTACAAGGCGGCTGACGAGGTGTCCAAGGACATCACGAAGCGCCTTATAAAGCTTGAGGAGCAGCTTGCGATAGACGTCAGAGGATATCTTTGATTTTGAAAAAGGGCACGGTTGTTTTGCAACTGCGCCCTTTTTATATAAGTATTATCAGGGGATTTATGCTTAAAAATGAACCTGATTTTTGTCAAAAAGAATGTTGACAAAGTTGAATTTAAGTGGTATAATATACGGTAACGTGAATTTGTGAATCGGAATATTGTCGCAACAGCGCGAAGCGTTGTTGCCGAGTATTTTCGAAAAAATATGCGGGTGTCCTTGTTCTTCGCGCAAGTAAAGAACGCAAAGCGTTCTTTAGGCAACGCCACACCTCGTTCATCTTATTCGCGGGTGTGGCGGAATTGGCAGACGCGCAAGATTTAGGATCTTGTGTTAATTCGTGCAGGTTCAAGTCCTGTCACCCGCACCAAAGGCAGTGACGGCTCCCCAAATCGGGTGTCGTCACTGCCTTTTTTTATTTATCGCACGATGATGTAGCTTCGTTATGACTATCCGCACCAAAAACATAAGGACGGCTTCAGCCGTCCTTATGTTTTTGGTATTTCTATCTTGTTAATCGATAATAAAAATTTTTCTTATATTTTCAACCGTTTCCGATGATACGCCGCACTCGAAAATAAATTCTTCAGCAGCCTTTTTTGCGCTTTTGCCGTAACAATGGAATTTTTCAAGAAAGGCTGCAAAATCCGTAGAATCACGAGAGCGCTCACCCCAATGAGAAAAAGAGGACATCTCATAATCGGTCAGCAAGTCTCCCTCGTCGATACCGAGTAAAGCACCGAGTATGAATAAAAACGTCCCGGCTCTGTCCATTCCTGCCGCGCAGTGTGCCACTGCCGGATAAATGCTTTTATCTGCTAAAAGATTAAAAATCTCCTTATAAGTGCGTTTTTGCTCGGGCGCAAAAATTTCCGTATAAGCGGCGACGGGGAAATTAAAGTATTCCATTTGTGAGGACGGAATGGCGCGAACGCTCTCTCCGTTAATTCCCCGTAGGTCAAGGTCGGTTTTTATCGATAGCTCGTGTGTCAGCGTGTATAGTCCTTCGCTGGTTATTTTCTCGTGAGTGTCTGCTTCGGATGCCCTGTAAAGCAAGCCTTGACGGACTCTCTTTTCGTCTGTCGTAAGATATCCGCCTATGTCACGCACGTTGGAAAGCCCCTGTACGAATATCATTCGAGGAAGCTTGTCGCATGTATGAAAGGCTCTTGACTCGGACGTCATAGCCCCAATACGGATCCTCCAAGTGTAATCCTCGTTGACAAGCAGATTATATACCTCTGCAAAGCCGTCCTGTGTCTGATATTCGCGACTGTTGCCGTGCGCGTCGGAAAGGATAAGAGTTGCGCTTATGCGTGGCTCGAATTCAAGCCTTACGGGGGCAGGGAAGGAGGCGTCGGCAATATTTGGACGGCAAAGCTCTCCGCCGTCGGCAAGCGCGGATTGATAATCGTAAAGAGTGCTTACCGTTGCTCCGTTCTTGGGTGAAAGCAATTTAATCATTCGTTATCCCCTAATATAACCATGGCCTCAAGGCAGGTTTTGTTCTCGCTTTTCGTAGTTCTGAAATAGTGAATACCGTCGACAAAGGCGTGATTTATTTGAATCTCGTCTCCAAAAGCCGCTTCGTTTACGTACGACAAGAGAAATCCGCGAATGCGTTTCGTTTGTTCTATTGGCATAAAGTCGCAGAGCATATCGGGATATTTGGTATTGTTCATATGCATGTTATAATCAAGGTCGGAGTACGTTATTCGGCGCGTGCCGATGCATTCGAGTGAGGAGTCCGCAGGAAGCTTAAAACGCTTGGGAACGTCAAGCTCGACGGGTGCGTCGTTTTGGAAATCGTATATGCCGTCAAGCGCGTCTCCGGTGACGAGCGCCGTTTCGTTTAAATTCATAAGCGCCCACGTTGTGTCTGCAGTCGCAATTACCGTCTCTCCCTTGCGGATTCTGTAAAAACGGAGAATGGAATAGCCTCGCGCGGGACAGGTCCACGTATCGACTTCAATATCCTCGAAGGCATACAGCGGCTCGTATATTTCAAAGCGGATTTTGCTCAAAAGAAAGGCAAGACCGTGTTCGTCACGCAGCTTATCAAGATCGGGGCCGCAAGCGCGCATATGGTGATTTGAGGTCTCCTGCATATATACGAGCAGCTGCGTTGCTCTTACGCGCCTTTCAGCGTCGGTATCGTGCCATTTAGTAGTATATTTTTTAGTAAAAACCATGTCGTACTCCTTGCTTTTTAAGGATTTAAGGCTTAAAATAATTATAACTCAAATTCGTATTATTTTCAAGTAGTGTTTGAATTTTTGTCCGTATTCTCGCAAGACTTTTAGCCGCAACGCCTTTTTTATATTAGGTTTTTGGCATTTAAGCTTGAAGATAACATAAAATTAACAAATTAGTGTTGAAAAGAGTGATTAAATTTGCTACAATATAATTTGTAAAATAACGATTTTTGGCTTGTTTGATTAGTTTGAAAGGATTTTGATTATGATAAAAAGAATTGTTGCCATATTGCTTGCGCTACTTACGTGCGTGGCTTTCGTAGGCTGTGCCGGTGACGGCGCGCCGGACGGTATGAAGGATGCAACCGTTGCAGGACAGCCCTTCAAGCTTTACGTTCCCGATACTTGGTCGGTGAATACCGTCAGCGGCGTTTCGAGCGCATACCTTTCCTCGCTCGGTTACGTCAGCGTAAGCGCGAGATACCATACGCCGGAGAACTCTGAAATGACGCTTGACGAATACGTTACCTTGCGTAAAAACGAGCTTGCGGCAGAGCTTGCGGATAAGGGCTTTTCTCTCGTCACCGCCGAAAATACAGAAGGCAACGAGGGCGCGTCTCTCGGCAAGGAAGCAAATCTTCGGGATGCAAGGCAGATAGTATTTACCGCAACTGTTGACGAGGTTGCCTATACCTTTAAGCAGATAATCACCAAGTACAATGGCGACTTTATAATCCTTGCCTTTACGGTAAGCACGGACGTTTACGATTCCGTCTCCGAGGATATGGAAAAGATACGCGAGGAGTTCGTTTGCTGTGATAAGCCCGAATATACGGGAGACAGCGCAACTGACAAAAAGACTCCCGAGGGAATGAAGATAGCGTCGTCAAACAATCTGGAATACAGACTTTACGTTCCCGTGGACGGCTGGACGTGCGACTCAAAGAGCGGCAAGGCAGAAGCTCACGCCTCGGATAATTCAAGCGTAACGGTAACCTCCTATTCGCCGAGTGTGACTATGACCGTAGCGGAGTATTGGAAGATGGCGGAGGACGAATATAAAAAGACCTTTGGCGACGGTTACGAGTACGTTGGTGATAGTGAGAGAAAGGTCGCGGAGCGCGATGCGGTCTGCTATACTTACGTCGTAAGCTACGGCGGTGAGCGCATTGAGATCATGCAGACGGTGCTCGTTTATAACGGCGTGGTTTATTCGATAACGTATTCTGCGCTTGAAGCAAATTTTGACGCTCACACGGCAGACGTAAGCAGAATGCTCGACGTATTTATATTCAGATAATCAGATATGAACGGTAACGGACAAAAAACGGTATATCTTGACAATAGCGCGACGACTCCGCTTTCGGAGGCGGCAAAAGCGGCCGTAACAGAGGCGATGGAGTGCTTTGGAAACCCCTCGTCGTTGCATACGATGGGCGCTGACGCCGAAAGGCTCGTAGCGCTGTCGAGAGATAGAATTACGTCGGCGCTCGGAGTAAGACGCGGGCAGGGCACCGTCGTTTTTACGTCGTGCGGAACGGAGGCGACCTCGCTTGCCATATTCGGAACGGCGTATGCAAAAACGCGCCGCGAGGCAAGTCGCATACTTACGACAGACTCGGAGCATCCCGCAACGGCTCGTGCGCTTGAGTCTCTTGAAAGATCGGGCTTTGAGGTCGTTCGCGTACCCACGCGCGGCGGCGTGCTTGATATGACTGCGCTTGAGAGCGCGCTTGATAAGAAAATATTTATGGCTTCCTTTATGCTCGTCAATAACGAAACGGGAGCGCTTTATTCCGTCAAGGAAGCGTTTGCGAAGATTAAAAGGGCATATTCGGACTGCATTACGCACTGTGACGCAGTTCAAGGCTTTATGAGAGTGCAGTTTACGCCCTCGTCGCTCGGCGCAGACCTCGTATCCGTAAGCGGGCATAAGATACACGCTCCGAAGGGAGTCGGAGCGCTTTACGTGTCGTCGGAGCTTATAAGGGCTAAAAAAATAACGCCGTTCTTGGTCGGCGGCGGTCAGGAGGGCGGAATGCGCTCCGGTACGGAGAACGTTATAGGTATTTTCGCTTTTGGTGCGTCGGCAGCTGATATGGCGGCAAGACGCGCAGAGATAGCGGAGGGGCTTGACGGGCTCTACGCTTACGCTACTGACAGGCTTTCGGCGCTTGGAGTGAGAATAAACGTCCCGCAAGGTGCTCGCGTAAGTCATATTATAAACGTGACCTTGCCCGACGTAAAAAGCGAAACTATGCTTCACTATCTGTCTGCTGACAGAATATACGTGTCAAGCGGCTCTGCCTGCTCGTCACACTCAAAAACACCCAGCAGCTCTCTTATAGCCTTCGGGCTCACGCCTTACGAGGCGGATTGCTCAATACGCATAAGCCTTTCGGAGTATAATACCAAAGAGGATATAGACGCGCTTTGCGAGTCGCTCTCGGTAGGACTTGAACGGCTCGTTAGAATAAAAAGATAAACGCAAAAAACGAACCGAACGGCGAGATGCTTCTCGCCGTTCGGTTCATTTACATTACTTTATGGAGGAAAGCACGCGAGGGAGCGCGTCTACAATATCGGATGCGATAAGAGAATATTCGCCTACAGTCAGCGCCGCCGTGTCTCCTGCCAGGCCGTGAATATATACTCCAAGACTTGCAGCTTGAAGGCTTGAGAGCGCGTTGTCGCGGTTTTGTGAAAGAATACCGCCGATAATTCCCGCAAGTACGTCGCCCGAGCCCGCGGTCGCCATTCCACTGTTACCCGTAGTGTTTATATAAACTCGCTCGGAGCCGTCGCTGACGGCAGTGTTGTGGTCCTTGAGTACACACGTAAGAGAATATTTTTTTGCAAGCCCACGGCATTCGGTCGGTATGCTTTCCGTAATCTCGGATATATCCTTGCCCGTAAGACGTGACGCTTCGGCAGGGTGAGGAGTTAGTATCTTGCCCTTGGTATATTTTAAAAGAGAAGGATTGCGCGCGATGAGATTGAGCGCGTCTGCATCAAGCACCGTTGGCTTTTCACAGCTTCTTAAAACTCGCGCGAGAATTTTTCGCGACGCCGCGCTTACGCCAATGCCGCAACCGCATACGACCGACGTCGCGCGTGATAAAGCGGAGTCAATAATATCCTCCGAAACGTTATCGGAGTCGTAAACGGTAACTATGGCTTCGGGGAGCAGCGTTTGTAAAACCGTTCTGTTACATTCGGGGGTCAGTATTTCTACGAGTCCTGATCCCGTGCGAAGCGCCGCCTTGGCAGAAAGATACGCCGCGCCTGCCATACTGTGACTGCCGCATATGCAAAGCACTCTGCCGAACGTGCCCTTGTTGGATTTTTGAGGGCGAGCAGGCATGAGAGACAGGTCGTTTTTTACGTATGAAAAGGTTGAAAAGACGTCCATAATATCCTCCAAGATAATCGTATGTATTCATTTTATCATATAAAACCCGATAAGTAAATAGATATAGAAGCAATTTGTTACAAATTTTGAGAATAATACAATAAAGTTTAAAAAAACTCTTGACAATCGAACTAAAATAGATTATAATATGTATTGTCGCATTTTATGTCAAACCGATTACATCGGAATAATGCCAAGCATAACGGCAGCTTTGCGGAGGAAAATATGGTCATTGACGTTGGTCCTCTTCTTCGAGGAGAGGTAAAAAAAATTGATATAGACTATATGCTGACTCCCGAGGCACTTCCCGACGTTGAGTTTGAGTCCGACGCGCACGTGACGGGCTTGCTTACGGATAACGCGGGATACATGCGTCTTAAGCTTAAGGCAGAGCTTAAATACCACGGCGAGTGCGCAAGATGTCTTGCTCCGGTTGACGGAGTTTTCTCTCTTGACTTCGAGCGAACGGTTACGACCGAGGGTACTTTGAGCGAGGAAGCTTTGGAGGATGATTTCGACAAGGCAGACGAGTACGTGATAATTCACGGTGCCGAGCTTGACGTAGATGAGCCACTTTCCGAGGAGCTCGTATTAGGGTTTCCGACGAAATTGCTATGCTCCGAGGACTGTCCCGGACTTTGCCCCAAGTGCGGAAAGCCGCGCAGAGAAGGGGATTGCGGGTGTCCTACCAAGGAGATAGACCCAAGGCTTGCTATCCTTGCAACCCTGTTTGACAAAGGCGAAAATAACGGTGATTAAAAAAATAAGCAATAAACATTTGTGTTCAACGCTTCAAGGAGGTGTAGAAAATGGCAGTACCGAAGAAGAAAGTATCAAAGGCTCGCAGAGACAAGAGACGTTCCAACAACTGGAAGCTTGATCTCCCCGGAATGACCAAGTGTCCCAAGTGCGGAGAGTTCGTATTGAGCCACCGCGTTTGCAAGGCTTGCGGTTACTATGCTGGCAAGGAAGTTCTCGAAGTTGAGAGCAAGTAATAACCCTTAAGAAACAGTAGCTTGATACGTACGGGCTACTGTTTCTTGTTTAACGGAGGTATTATGAAAAAAGTTATTAGGAGAGCACTCGTCATCTCGCTTGCTTTGATAATGCTTATCTCTATGTTTTCCTGCAAGAAGGACGGAGAGAACGAGAGCGTCGAGCCCGTCGATTTTGCCGCTATGAGCGACGATGAGCTTAAGAGCTACGCCGAGCTTGGTGAATACAAGCTTATGACTCTGAAGCAGGGAAGCAGCCCCAAGGGTGAGGCTGCATGGGCGGCGGTCAAGAAAAACGCTACCGTCAGATCCTACCCCGAGC
>JAZQTY010000016.1:0-1655 GCA_045631025.1 Eubacteriales bacterium | reverse complement strand
CGCAGGCAGGGCTTTATTACCACTACGGCGTGAAAAAATATCCGCTTGAGCGTAAGCTTTTCGGCGTATTTGAGCACAAGCTTGATCACAAGCATTCAATGCTCTTCCGCGGCTTTGACGACACGTTCGTAGTTCCTCACTCCCGACATACCACGTGCTTGCGCGAGGACATCGAGGCAGTACCCGAATTAAAGATTCTTTCAAGCTCCGATGAGGCGGGCGTATTCGTGTGCGCCACCGACAAGGGCAGACAGATATTCGTGACAGGTCACTCCGAGTACGATGCAGATACCCTCAAAAAGGAGTATTTCCGCGACAAAGAGGCAGGGCTTCCCATCGACGTTCCGAAGAATTACTTTCCCGAGGACGACGACTCGCGCGAGCCTATCGTTCGTTGGAGAAGCTGTGCAAATCTTCTTTACTCCAACTGGCTTAACTATTTCGTATATCAGTCAACGCCTTATGATATTGATGAAATAAAATAAAAAAGAGGGGCTGCGACTTTGCAGCCCTTTGATATAGGGGAAAATGTATTCAAGAGTTTACGTTGAAATAACTAACGTGTGCAACAAAAGCTGCTCGTTCTGCCACGGGCATTCGAGAACGCCTCACAGAATGAGTCTTGAGGAGTTTGACACTCTAACAGACAAACTTTTACCGCACACAAAATATCTATATTACCACCTTATGGGTGAGCCTCTTACGCATCCGCTTCTGCCCGATTTTATACGGCTTGCTTCCAAAAAGGGCTTCAAATCTGCAATCACTACCAACGGCACGCTTCTTTCGCGCATTGGCGATACTCTTATTGAGTCGGGCGTTTACAAGGTAAACATCTCGCTCCACAGCTTTGAGGGTGAGGAGAGCGAGTCTTACGGCGATTATATCGACTCCTGCCTTGATTTTGCCGACAAGGCAAGCCGCGCGGGCGTTCTAATGGTTATGAGAATGTGGAACAGCGGCTACGACGGTGGCAAAAATGCGGATATCGTTGACCGCATGAGGCAAAAATTCGGCACAGACGAGTGGGTTACCTCGAACAAGGGCGGGCGCATTCGCCACAGACTGCATTACGAGTACGGCGAGCGTTTTGAATGGCCCGATATGGACGCTGACGACGGCGGAGAGCGCGTTTTTTGCTACGGTCTTTCCGATCATTTCGGTATACTTGCGGACGGTACGGTAGTTCCCTGCTGCCTCGACTCCGACGGCGTGATAAATCTCGGTAACGCATTCGAAACGGACCTTTCCGATATTCTAAATTCCCCGCGCGCAAAGGCGATAGCCGACGGCTTTAAAAAGCGCGTCGCGTGCGAGGACCTCTGCCGCAGGTGCGGCTACGCCCGCAGGTTTTAGGGATGTTAGAATTTGTGGGTTTTAGGTCGCTTTTTGAAAAAAGCTCCGCAAAAACTTCCCACAAATTTATTATTAGACGGACACATCGAGGAAATATTATTTATCGGTTGAATATTGTTGGTGTGTTCTGATGTAGAAAGACGGCGGACTCTACGCACCGCCGTCTTTCTTTTTTATTTAAAAACGGACAGTCGAGGACGCCTGTCCCTACATACATAAAAATATCGCCGCATTTATGTTTTTATTAAGATTTAAAACAAATAATATTTAAAAGAACAAATCTCATTTAAATACTTGTA
>JAZQTY010000015.1:0-22320 GCA_045631025.1 Eubacteriales bacterium | reverse complement strand
GAGAGTATCATTATCTTTGCGTTGGATTCTCTGCGTATTCTCTCGAGAATACAACGGTAATTAAGCTCAAATTGAGCGTCGGTCGTAGCGATCTTACCGCCGCCGTAGCGGTGCCAGAGATCGTTAATACCGATAAGGATAGATATAATATCAGGCTCAAACGCCAAAGCGTCGCTGTAAAATCTATCAAAGAGCTGACTCGTGCGGTTACCGCTGATGCCCTGATTGATAAATTCAAACTCGACATCGGGGTTAGACGCGACCATAAGCTCCGTTGCGTACTTGGGATAACCTGCGCCCATATGATGATAATTTCTCTTATCTCTGCCTGCGTCGGTTATACTGTCACCCTGAAAAACTATCTTTATCTTCTTCATCTTACTTTACTATCTCCCCGTAAACGGCACCGAAAGCGCAAGCCGCGTTGGACTCGTCGGTATCGATGTGCATAGCGAGAGCGTAAGAATCGCTTACGCGAACTACGACGTCATCAAAAATCAAGGGGCGATCGGTTTCAATTTTAACCTTAACGATATCCTTGTCCTTAACGCCGAAAACCTCTGCATCGGCAACTGTCATATGTATATGACGCTTTGCGGCAATAACGCCGTCCTTAATTTCAACTCTGCCGCAAGGACCTTCAATAATACAGCCTACGCTGTTTGCAACGTCGCCCGACTCTCTTACGGGAACACCTGCAAGTCCGATGGTTCTCGCATCGGTAAGGGAAAGCTCAACCTGATCTGCGCTTCTCTCGGGACCGAGAATACTTGCCTTAAGCGAGCCCTTGGGACCTATAACGGTAACCTTTTCCTCGCAAGCAAACTGTCCGGGCTGGCTGAGATCCTTTTTGTTCGTCAGCACGTAGCCCTTACCAAAAAGAGTATCGACCGTATCTCTGGTAAGATGCACGTGTCTGGCAGAAGTTTCAATCAAAAAATTCGCCATGAAAATACCTCCAAAAATCAAAAAAATAATTTGCAAAATTATTTCGCAACTATAATTATAACACATTTTTTCTCGCTTGTAAAGGTTTAATTCCGAGTTTTTCTGCAAATAATATTAAAAAATTCTTTTTTTCGGAGGAAGCTATGGCAAATCAAGAAAAAAACACGTCGGACTCTCCCGCTTGCGACGGCTCCGTCGTAACGCAAGGTGCCGACGGAAAAATACACTGTCTTTCGATAATCGGGCAAATTGAAGGTCACTATATACTGCCCGAGGGTCAAAAGGCGACCAAATACGAGCATTTGATCCCATTACTCGTAGATATTGAGGAAAGTCGAGACATCGACGGGCTTTTGATAGCTCTCAACACGATGGGGGGCGACGTTGAAGCAGGGCTTGCCCTTGCTGAAATGATAGCGTCCATGAAAAAGCCAACCGTTTCTCTCGTCCTCGGCGGCGGACACTCGATCGGCGTACCGCTCGCCGCCTCCGCGAAGCGTTCTTTTATCGTTCCGTCGGCGACGATGACCATACACCCCGTTCGCATAAACGGACTCGTCATCGGCGTGCCGCAGACGTTTCGCTATTTTGACGAGATGCAAAAGCGCATAATTTCCTTTATTTGCGAGCACTCGAAGGCTTCCCCCGAAAAGCTCCGAGAGCTTATGATGCGTCCCGACGAGCTGGCAACCGACGTCGGCTCAATAATCGACGGCGACGAGGCTGTAAAATACGGAATCATAGATAAGATCGGCGGGCTTTGCGATGCTCTGGACGAGCTCAAGAAAATGATAAAGGACTCACCTTCAGAGTAAGATAATTTAAAGACGGCGGTTTTTACGTTCCGCCGTCTTATTTTTTTATTCCGATTTTGAATACAGCTTGATTATATTCTCCGTAAGATCGTAATAGCTCACGGGAGTCAGCTGCTCGTCGGGTGTAGGAGACGAATACCACTCCTTGTTTTCCGCTGCTCCCCAAAGCTCGTGCGCGTCGTTCGGAAGAATTATTTGAGTATTAAGCAGCTCGTTACCGTTATAGTAATATATCAGCTTTGCGCGGCTGTTTAGTACTCCGTCAAGCTCCGTGCTGCACTCATAATTTTCAAAAACCGTATTTACAAGCTGCTCGCAATAATGGACGTAAAGCTTACCGTCAACGCTTATGAGCGTTCCGAGGGATAGGCGAAGCACGCCGTCCCCGTCAGTAACGTAGCAGTAGATATCGCGTTCCTCGTTTTGTATCGATGCAGAAAGCACCTTCGAGCTGCCTGCGAATATCTCCGTTTGCCCATTTCCGTTCGTAGCAATATATCCGTTATCCCCAATAGGCTCAATATCACGGTACAGAAAATCAATCTGCGTCTTAACCTTTCCACCCGCAACGCGTATGACTCCCATCGATCCTCTCATGCCAACAACGAAATATCCCCCGTCAGCATACGTAATATCCGTGTAATAAGGAGAAAGCACTACGCCGGATTCCGCGTTATAAATTCCCTTCATACCGGAATCCGTTTGAACTATAAAATACGCGGTATCCAAATCAGACGCATCGGTCAGTATCGAGTGAACGGGATACGGCAAGGATACCTTTTTCGAAAGCTCGCAATCCTCGTCAAGCGAGTATACCTCCGAGCCGGACGCGGTATTGACCACCAAACAGTTTTCCGCGGTAAATACGTCGTAGGGCTTGTCTATAAGAAGATTTCTTCCAAGCTCCGTCACCTCGATGCCGCGCTCACCGAATTTCTTATCCGAAAAGGTAGCCGTTCTGTATATAACGAAATATCTTGACGCACTGACTCTGTCCTCCGTCAGATACTCCGACAGCTTAACGACGCTCATGTGGACTGCCGTATCAGTATCCGAGCCGTCCGTAGCAAGAGCAATATTTTCCTCGTGAGTAAAACGGTATTTTGCGAAATCCTCCTTATCAACTGCAAAGCTTTTAACGACTCTCGCAGTTAAGGGATCTATTATATCAAAGGTATTTCTTTCGTAGCTCGTTGCCAATATCCAAGAAATTCCGTTTTGCTTAAAGCTCTGAATCTCGTCGTAATACTCGCTTTGCTTAAACGCAGAAAACGGCGCGAGCACCGAGGTCGTCTGCCTTCCATCAACGGTCTTTGTCAAAAAATACGCATCACATTCCATTTGAAGCGAGGGCAAGGACAAAATCACGTCCTCCTCGCCCACGAGCTTAACGGAATGAGCCTTAACTCCAACCTTGGCAAAGTGACACCAAGCGCCGTCGTTATCGCTATCAAACTCCGCGCTTGTGAATATAACGCAGGTATCCGTTGAGAGCGATTCGTCGGCAATCATGTCGCCGTATTGGCTCTTTAAGAGAAGCTCGCCATCCACGTCAAGATAGTAATAATCGCCCTCCGCCTTCATAGCGGTAAGCGCGTAACCGCCGTCAGCGACGGACTTATACGTTCCTCTATCGGTGCCTGCCGTATCGAGCACCTTAACGCCGCTACCGTCAACGAGAGGCGCTACGATACAGCTTTTGAAGGAATACAGCGCGTCAAGCGCGTATTCGTCACCGGAAAGACGAAAGCTTTTTTCAGCGCTGAAAACCACCGCTTGTCCACTCTCTCCATCCTTGCCGGCACAAATCGAGTACTGCCAATCCGTGTATCCGTCACGCATAAGCGCCACTACGTCCGAGGCTATAAGCTCGCCGTTTTCGGCGAATATACGTCCGTCCTCACCGTTATAGAAAAACGAGCGTCCCGCATCCTTGTCCTCGGACTTCAAAAAGATGGTTCGAATCCCCTTGCCTGCGGTTATTTTTATGCCGTCGGCGCGAAAGTATCCGTAGACTTGAGCGTCGTCTGCGCTCTGCGCTACGAGGTACGTATACATAAGCTCGTCGTCGTTGGAACGAACTCCGATAACATTCTTAAAGTTACGCAAAGTCAGCTCGTTGCCCGAACGGTATGAGAGGTCGGAATCGAGTCGGTTGAGAGAAATTACCGCCTTAAGTCCGTTTTCGTTATTAGTAAAAACGAGATACGGAAGCGCGGTATTCTCCGCGTCAAGTGAGTAATTTTCCCCCGCAATCGTGATTTCGTCGCCCTTGGAATCTATCAATACGTATCCTTTAGAATCCTGCTTGGTCGCAAGGTAGTAATCAAACAGCGTGACCTTAACGTCCGTTCCGACGTATCTTTCAAGTCCTTCGTAATAATCGTTTACGCTCATCAGCGACACGTAGCCGCCGCTTATCTTTCGACCGTCGCGGTCAGCAAGATAAAACAAGCCGTCATCACCCACGATACGAACTCCGTTATATTCGGTTTCGCTTACGTGGTCGAACGGAAGCTGCGTAAGATACTCCTTACGCATGGCAATCGCAACGCCGATAATAATTCCTATAAGTAATACTATACACAAAAGCGGTATGACTATATATCTTTTTTTCATACTGACTCCTATTTTTCATCCGTTCCCTCTCGGGCTTTTTTTCATTATATACTCTGCCCGCGCTTTTGTCAAGAAAAATTGCGCATTAAAGCAAATAATCGAAGCAAACGGAAGTAAACGACAGTAAATAAAGATGCGGTAGCGCTTTTGCGCTACCGCAACATTATCAGCTTAAATTTTTAAAAAAGATGAAAAGCTACGTGAAGCAATCCGAGAACGACCAATGGCACGGTAGCACCCACGGCAAACTGCGGCCACGTGTGTCGCTTAATCTTAAGACTCGCCCAAAATACCGCTATAAACAGCGGAACCGATACGACAAGCGCCACGGGCACGCCGAGGTATGCAAGCAGCGCAGCAGGTCCGGATATTCCGCAGGCATGCGCGCTCGCTCTTATACCGCAGCACTTATTGAGAACCACTACGATCAATCCGGATATAAGATAATCAAGGTAAACTATCCAAAGCTCTGCCGGTGCTCCCAGAATCAAATTCACGATACACCCCGCAACGTATCCTACGAGCGCGAACACCATAGCGAGATTTCGCTGTCCTTCTCTGCCACGCCCCTTAAATCCGGGCACCAACGGCTGACAAGGATATCCCAACAGCGGGAATGCAACGAGAAAGCCGATTGCAAGCCAAAAGCGCAAAGCTCCCTCTCCAAAGACCTCGGGGCGAACGAAAAACAACGTAAGCAGCGTTGCAAGCGCCATTACAGGCGCAAGCGTCAATATTCTAACGACCTTTGCAAATACCTTCATATCTCTTTCCTTTCAATCCGAAAATTCTCGGCTGTCGCACGTCAAATTTTAGCAAATAGCGTATACGTAATTCTTTAATGTAGTATTCAATACCATATTCTCTTGAATATTATACCACGTATTTTCGTAATTTGCAATACCTTTTAAAATTTTTTTAAAATCCGTATATAAATGCACCTGCGGCTAAAAATAACTAAAACGGTAAAACAAAACGAAAGCTTTAACGACAAGCATAAGGAGCGCTTTATGAAAACCATCGCTTTTTTTGACACGAAGCCGTACGACAAGGAGCAATTTATAAAATTCGGAAATGCGGCAAATATAAAATTCAAATTTCTTGAAGCCAAGCTGTGCGCGGACTCCGCAGAGCTTGCCAAGGGCTGTGACGGAGTATGCGCGTTTGTAAACGATAGCATCGACGCAAGCGTAATAGACTCGCTTTTGAGTATGAATATTCGAGTGATCGCCATGCGGTGCGCGGGCTACAACAACATTGACCTTGCGCATGCCGACGGAAGACTGCGCGTATTTCACGTACCCGCCTATTCCCCACACGCGGTCGCCGAGCACGCTATGGCGATGCTTCTAACCTCAATAAGGCGTATACACAAGGCGTATATCAGAACGCGTGATTTTAATTTCAGCCTAAACGGAATGACGGGCTTTGAGCTACACGGAAAAACTGTCGGCGTTATAGGCACAGGACGCATAGGCAAAGCCTTTATTGAGATTTGTCGCGGATTCGGTATGAAAATTTTAGCATACGACAAATATCCGAAAAGCGATTTGGCGATAGAATACGTCCCCCTTGAGCGACTTTTTCGAGAGAGCGACGTCATTTCCTTTCATTGTCCGCTTACTCCCGAAAGCTACCATATGCTGAATTCGCAGACCGTCGGTATGCTAAAAACGGGAGCGGTCATAATCAACACCTCTCGCGGCGCTCTTATCGACGCCGAGGCTCTGCTCGACGGTATACGCTCGCGAAAAATAGGAGCGACCTGCCTTGACGTCTACGAGGAGGAAGCGGAAATATTCTTCGAGGATTTTTCAGGGCATATCCCTTCCGACGAAACGCTTGCCACGCTTCTGTTTATGCCCAACGTCATAGTCACCTCGCACCAAGCCTTTCTCACAGAAGAGGCTCTCTCAAGCATTGCCGAAACAACCGTCGATAATCTCTCTCGATTTTTTAACAGCAAGCCCCTCCAAAACGAGGTGACTTTAAAATAAGCTTCAAGGACGCGGTTTTTCGCGCTTTTTGTAAAAAGCGCGGCAAAAACTTCACACACATATATTTTTTGACGGTCACATTGAGAAAATACTATTCATAGGTCAAATATTGTTGGTGTATTCTAATGTAGAAAGTCGTCGGACTCTGCGCACCGACGACTTTCATTTTTTATAAAAAACGGGGGCGACAACTCGCCCCCAAAAAAGATTATTCTATTGGTTTTTCCGTCGCTTTTTCAGCATCCTTTTCCTCAAAGTAAGCCTCGGTGCGCTCTATTGCCTCATCGACTCTGCCGTTTAGTCCGTCCTCATAAATATCGTCGTATTTAAAATTACGAATACTTAATTCCGTTTTTGCGACACCGTCGCCGTCGGGTATTCTTAAGGTCAAATCCAGCCAATAAAAGCTTACGCCCGCCGCATCCATTCTTTGCTTGATGTCAAGCATTATTTCAGACGCATTCTCGATATCCGCCTTATCGGTGTCAATATAAAGAACTATTCTTCCGTTCCTTCTTCCAAGCTCGTCAAAGTCGTACTCCGCTCCGTTAACAAGCTCGTCTCGCCTTATCGCATTTTCGGGAAATTCCTCCCCGACCTCACCGTCGAAATCAAGATCCCCGTAGGCAATATGACACTCGTAAGGAAAATCCTCACTCTCAAGCACCTCGTCCGCCTTTGCCTTGTATTCGAAAAAAAGTCGGTCTGCAACGTTTCCGTGCTCAATCACGCGATATTCATAATCGTCTCGCTGAATTTTTCCAAACGCGTTAATATATACCGTAAAATCACCGTCAATATACTGCTCGGAGCTTACGTAGGCGTGGTAATAACTGTCCTTGAAGCTGTATCTCACGTCCTCTATCTCATACCCCTTTTCGGGATAATTTTCGGAAACGTAAGCCTCTGCCGCCTCCCTTGAGACAAGTCTTGAGATGGGATTGCCGAAAATCGCGTTTGCAACTATACACGCAATCGCAAGCAATACCGTAAGCACGGCCGCAGCCGCTATAATAACTATCTTCTTTTTCATGATCTTATCTCCTTTCCCTTACGCAGCAAGCTCATTATATCATAAAATTCACCGTTCTGTCAAGCAAGAGCCCCAAAAATCGGCACGTGTCACAACGGACTTATTATTTTAGGAAAAATCTCAAAAGCCTTGCGTAAATTCTTTTATTGTAAGGTTGATAACGCATAGGCAGATCCATAAAAGTTTTCTTATCAACGATGCTCTTGACGTGCGAAAAGGTATCAAAGCCGACCTTTCCGTGGTACGCGCCCATGCCGCTCTCGCCAACGCCGCCAAAGCCCATTTCACTCGTCGCAAGGTGGATAACGCAGTCGTTGATACAACCGCCGCCGTAGCGGCAACGACTCGTCACCTTGCGAACGGTTTTCTTATTTTCAGAGAACAAATACAAGGCGAGCGGCTTCTGTCTTTTTTCAAGCGTTGAGATCACCTCGTCTATATCCTCGTACGTCAAAATAGGCAATATCGGTCCAAATATTTCGTCCTGCATAACGGCGTCGCTCCACGTCACCCCGTCCATTACCGTCGGCTCTATCCGCAGCCTCTCTCCGTCCGTCTTACCGCCGAAAGCCACCTTGCCGCCGTCGATATACGCGCAAAGGCGATCAAAATGCTTTTCGTTTACTATGCGACCGTAATTTTCGTTTTCGAGCGCGTTCTCGCCGTACTGCGCCTTTATCTGTGCGATAAGCTCCGAAACGAGCTTGTCCTTGACGGAGCTATGGCAAAGCACGTAATCGGGGGCAACACAGGTCTGTCCGCAGTTAAGATATTTTCCGAACGCTATGCGCCTTGCTGCAAGAGAAAGCTTGGCGCTTTCATCAACTATGCAAGGACTCTTTCCACCAAGCTCAAGCACGCAAGGCGTAAGATGCTCGGCAGTGTGTCGAAGCACCTCACGTCCGACGCCCTGACTACCCGTAAAGAACACGAAATCAAACTTCTGCTCCAAAAGCGCCGAGTTTTCCCGTCTGCCGCCCGTGACGACGGCAACGTATTCGGAGGGAAAGCACTCCCCTATTATACAGGCGAGCAGCTCACTCGTAGCGGGAGAATACGCGCTTGGCTTAACTATCGCCGTGTTTCCCGCGGCAAGCGCGTTCGAAAGAGGACCTACGGTCAGCAAAAACGGATAATTCCACGGACTCATTATAAGAACGTTTCCGTATGGGCAGGGCTTTTGATAGCTTTTTGCCGCAAACTGCGCAAGAGGCGTACGCACGCGGCGATCCCTTGAAAAGCGGCGGCAGTGCTTAATCATGTAGCTGATCTCGCTTATCGCCATTCCCACCTCGCACATATATCCCTCAAAATCGCTCTTACCGAGATCAAGCCGCAGCGCCTCTGCAATATCCTTCTCGTGAAGCTTCACCGCCTCGCGAAGTCTTTTTAGCGTATTTATGCGAAAGTCAACCGAAAGAGTCGCTCCGCTTTCGAAAAAGGAGCGTTGACTCTCCAAAATAGACTCAATTTTATTATCAGTCATAGCATGACTCCATTTCTTTTCGTTTTACGATGAAATTATAACACACGCGTCACACCTTGTCAAGTGCAACGAAAAAGGCAACCCCACCGCCAGGCTGCGAAGCCTGCGGTAAAATTGCCTTAAAGTCTTTATTTCGCTTTATTTATCTATCCTCAAGCGGAATATACTCCATAGGAGCCGCTATGCACTTATATCCGGGACGGATGATCTTCTTTGCCGTCTGCGTCTCCTCAATTCTGTGTGCGCACCAGCCCGACACGCGAGCAATAGCGAACAAGGGAGTATACATTTCGGGGGGAATGTCGAGCATACGGTAAACGAGTCCCGAATAAAGGTCAACGTTTGCGCACATGGGCTTGTTAGTTCCCTTGAATTCGTTAAAGAGCTCGGGAGTAATACGCTCGATAGATTCAAGCAGCTTGAAGTCATCGCCGTAGCCCTTCTTGATTGCCAGCTCACGGGCATACTTCTTAAGCATAATGGCTCTGGGATCGGACTTCGTATAAACCGCGTGTCCCATACCGTATATCTTTCCAAGACCGTCGCCGATCTCTCTGTGGAGAATACCCGAAAGCACTGCCTTTATTTCCTCGTCGTCGTTAACGTCCTTAACCATAGGACGAATGCAGTCAAACATCTGCTGAACCTTTATGTTAGCGCCACCGTGAAGCGGGCCCTTAAGAGAGCCGATACCTGCGGCGATCGCCGAATAGGTATCCGTTCCGGACGATGACAGCACGCGGCACGCAAAGGTCGAGTTGTTTCCGCCTCCGTGCTCCGCCTGAATTACCATACAAAGGTCAAGCAGTCTTGCCTCCTCCTCGGTAAAGGTCTTGGTCGCGCGAGAAATTCTCAAAAAGTTCTCCGCGCTCGAAAGTCCTGCCTTCGGAGTATGTATATTAAGGCTCTTGCCGTGGAAATACGTGCGGTATACTCTATACGAATTTGCCGCGATAACGGGGAGCTTTGCTATAATATCTATACTCTGACGAAGCATATTTTCAAGACTCGTATCGTCGGGGTTCTCGTCGTAAGCGTAAAGAGCAAGAACGGAGGTCGCCATCTTGTTCATTATAGAGGGCGATGGAGCTTTCATGATCACGTCCTCGGTAAAGCCTGCGGGCAGACGTCTCTTTTCGTCCAAAAGCGCGCAAAAATCAGCAAGCTGACTCTTGGTCGGCAGCTTTCCGAAAAGCAAAAGATAAGCACACTCCTCAAATCCAAATCTGTTTTCAGACGTAAAGCCTTCTATAAGCGAGGTCATATTCAAGCCTCTGTATTCGAGCTTTCCCTCGTCAGCAAGCTTTTCTCCCTCGTAAACGATATAACCGTGCGCGTTACCGATATTCGTAACACCCGCAAGAACTCCCGTGCCGTCCATTTCACGGAGTCCGCGCTTAACTCGGTAACTCTCAAACTTTTCGGCAGGTATATTATTTGCGCTTTTCGCCTCGCTTACCAAGCGCGAAAAGATCTCCTCTGCATTATATTTTTTGTCCATACATTCCATAATGTACACCTCATGTAAAAATATCACATTTTGTTATTGTATTATTATATCACAAGATTATCATTTTTGCAAGTATGTATTCAAAAAAATTCATAATTTGATTTTTTATCAAACCGTACTACTTATTTTTTCGTTTAAGTAAACTTTAACATAGGACGAAAGGAGGACTTTTTATGGAATACTCACCCACCGTTAACCGATATACCGACACGCTCCCGCTCCCCGAAAGCTCTTTGCTTTGCTCTGTGGATATTCCCTTTGCGGAGGGGGCAAAAAAATTCAATAATTTTTACAAAAAAATAGGTGAGCGTTGTATCCGCTTCTGCAAGCGAAGGCTCACCGCCCATCTTTCGAATTTTGACGGCGCTCATACATATTCTTACAGAGTTTCCTGCAAAATTTGCAAAACGGACGACGACTTTGCCGTAACGCTCACCGTATGTCTTTCAGACAGAAGCGCATACCGCACGCTCGCAAGACATAGCGAAACGCATTTGTGGAATTCAAGACTATCCGTCATCAGACTTCAAAAAAAGACCGACTCGCGAACGTTCGCCACTCGAAAATAGAATATATCGTTAGGATGCTTGCCTATATTTTTGTTATCTCTTGTTATAACACGTAGCAATATTTTTGCGAATAGTATTGATATTTAGATCAGAATGTGGTATATTATTGGAAAGAGTTTCCGAGAAAAGAGGCGGCGTAGCCGCGTTAGAGACTTCCGTTAATTGGTTGTCCCCTCTGATTATCCGAAGCTCTTTCTGTTTTTTCAAATTGCTTGACTTTTTTAAAAATATCTGCTATACTATATTCGAAAGCTGATACCAGTAAGCGTGCGCGATCCTTTTCAACCGCGCTCACCACGACGTCAGCTTCTCTTTTGTTGCCTCTACTAACCGTCTGCTCTACGGACTTACGGGGGTTCGCAAGGATCGGGGCGCCACATTTATTAAGGTGACTTTTGTCGCGGATACCCTCGCCTTCTTTGGTGGTTGGCTCCGTAGTGAACGACAAAGTCGCCTTTGCAGAGTCAGGTTGCGCGCACGGGTAAGATACTTACCCTCAATCGATTACTGACTCTGCTTTTTTATTCTTCGTCCTTCACTATCGTCATAGAAAGCTCGTTCTCTATTTCCTTCTCCGTAAAGCCCGCCTTGCGCATCAGAGCCTTTTGCTTCTCTATTGCCATCGCTACGTTTTCCAAGTTGCTCTCCTTCGTGCGGCGACGAGTTCCATCTCCAAGAACTACGGTCACCCATTTTTCTTTTTTCATTTTCATTCTCCTTAATAACAACCTTAAAAATTTATGTCTTTGGGGTTGATTTTTTGGATAAGTTGTGGTACTCTTATATTAGAGACAGGTAACAGGCGTGTCGATGCTTGCGTTCCAAGCATGGTATCGCTGATGACGCCTGTCTTTCCTTTTTTACCGTTCTGTATCACGCGAGGAAATATTTTCGCATGAGTATTGACATTTAGATCAGAATCGGGTATACTATTCTCAGGAATAGTATTCAAACTCAACTCGATTTTGGACGTTTGGTTCGGGGCTTGTACATCGGACGGGGGAGAAATGTGCTGTTCCTTTTTTATTTTACAAGCATTTTTATCCACCACCGCATAGACTGCGTGTTTCTTGCTTTAAGTTACCCAAGCGGCTCCTTTTGTGACAGACAGCGTACCTGCGCCCGTCGTCCTTGGCGACGTTAAACGCATTGAAAAATTTCTCAACGACCTTCGTCTGGTTCTGCCCTACCAAGCCAAAGTCTCCATCCTCAAAGGACAACAGATCTCGCGAGACGTTCTTCAGCATAGCGCGTATTTCTTTCTTGGTATATACCTTCTCGTTGTTCTCATTAGCAAACTTCTTTGCGCTCTGAACGGAAGATTTTTTGGAATATTGCAATTTGGTATTGACATTTTCTGAATTTTCGGGTATACTATTCGTAGAGGATTTATCGACGGAGCCGGCGGCTTTTATCAAAGCTTGACCTGCAGTGCCGTCTGTAACATCCTCTATTTTTGTTATATCATAAAAGCAATCTCCTTTTGATACCAACTTTATTTGTATTTCTGCTTTATACGCTTTCATATTGTTATCAACAGGAACAAGATACGTCAATTCATAGTAATTCCACCCTCTAACAGCATCCGAATGTCTGCCATTATCTGGCTCATGTCTTACAAATTTTGAACTGAGTAAAAGATTTTCAAATTCAGACGCTGCACTAAGTTTTCCCTGATATGCCTCATCGGAAAGAGATTTCGCAGGATTTGTATATTCTCCTTCTCCCTCACGTCGCATATATACTTTGTCCGTTGAACCTAACGGTAGAACAGCACCACGAAATTGTTTTAAATAATTCCGTACTTTTGCAGCCATTGTATTACCATCAAATTCCAAAAGTTTCTTTATCGAATCCGGCTCAACAACTACAAATTTTTCTCCATTTTGAGGATTGATTTTTAAACTATACTTAAGTTTCTTCTCCTCATCATCCGCAACGATCTTACCGTCAACGTAACGCTTGCCTGTGCTCTCCACAGCTCGCATAAAGAGCTTTTCCGCATTCTTGAGTCTCTTATACTCCGCTCTGGCTTCGGGGCTCTTGCGCGACTCCAGAGCCGCCACGGCATCATGTATTTTATTGATTACTTTTGCGGCAAGACTTTCATTGCCGCGCACAAGACGATCAATAAAAGCTCCGTCCGTTCCGACACTGTCCTCTGCTATGCTTGCGATAAGCTCCGATGCAAAATCACCGTCGCGAACGCTGTCGGATTTATTTTTTAATTCAGTATTGACATTTTCGGAACTTTCGGGTATACTATCTACAGAAGAGCTGTTTTTAATCGCGTTACCTACGGGGCGCGACAAACCGGTAGTTGACTGGTTGGCAGCTCTTTTATCTTTTGTTATATCATAGATATGATATTTCCCATCGTTTTTGGCGCGGCCTACGTTTACCACAATATAATAATTATGGTTTTCAAAATTCACTATTGCTGAATAATACAAAAATTGGTTAAATTTATTATGACGTACCGAATCCGTTTTTGAAAAAAGCTCCGCCTTTTCAACTATCTCTTTGAGATTGGCTAATTCTGCGGTTTTGATATCATCAGCCTTATGTGAAAGCTCCTGCGCGTCGCGCTTATCCATTATTGCACGCCTACCGTCAGACAGCGTAAATTCCTGACCATAAAACTTCTCGACAAGATAGTCGCGAATAACCGTATATTTTGATTTATCGGAGCTCTCAATTCTTTTTGCAAGCTCACTGTCAGCTTCAATGGTAATAACATTTTGAGGCGTTCCCCCCTTTGAATACTGCACCTGCGGCTCGCTGCCGAATGCCCTCTCCACGTTTTCTCTTGTAAAACCGTAGGCGTTGCCCTCTGCTGTCAGCTCAGAAGCCTTGTATGCGGCAGCGGCGGGATTTGAGGATAGCAGAAACCTTGCGAATTTATTATATTCTGGGCTTCCCTCCGTAAAGTGCGTCAGCTCGTGTATAAGCGTAGGTGCCCAATTTCCACTCTCAATAAGCTCGGCGGATATATAAATATTCTTTCCTTTAACCGTTACTCCGTTAAAATCCGCGTCCGCGTTTACGATAGCGATATTAAAGTTATCCCCCGCTACAGAATTGAGATTATTTGCCGCACGCTTAAGGTTAGTATACTCCTTTTGAGCCTTCTCGGACAATTCTCCGTTGAATATCCTTACGTTGCTTCCCTCTTTGCTATCGGCGTTTATCATCGCAAGATCAGACTCAAGCTTTTCTCGGTTCGCCGCGAGATCTGGCGAGACATATGGCGAAAACTCGCTCCCCGGCGTTTGAGCGCCGTCCGCCACTCGAAAATAGAATATAGTTGCCGAGAGCGGCATATATTTTTATTATCGAAAAAGGCTTGGAGGAGAGATAAAATGACAGAGGCAAAAAGTCGATCGAGACGCGTGGGGCTGACGGACGAGGAGGTGCGCGAGTCGCGCGAGAGGCACGGCGCAAACGTACTCAAAACAAGAAAAAGAAAAAGCTTCGTCAGACGTTTTTTTGAAAATCTCGGAGACCCCGTAATACGCATACTGCTCGTTGCCCTATGCGTAAATCTCGTTTTCGTATTCAAGGGCGGTGATATTGCGGAAACCGTCGGTATTGCTATCTCCGTGTTTTTGGCAGCGTTTATCTCGGCGCTCTCGGAGCACGGCGGTGAAAACGCATTCCGTCGGCTTTCAAGCGAGTGCCAAAATCAAAAATACCGCGCCGTGCGAAACGGCGTGCTGACCCCCGTCCCCATTGAGGAATTGGTCGTAGGCGACGTGGTGCTTATAGAGGCAGGCGAAAAATCCCCCGCCGACGGATACGTTATAAGCGGAAGAATATCGATTGACCAATCCGCGATAACGGGCGAGAGCCACGAAGCCACGAAAGAGCCGACAGCAAAAAGAGAACCCTCTCCGTCCTCGCGAGGAACGCTTTTGCGAGGCTGTACAGTGCTTTCGGGAGAGGCTCAAATGGAGGTTTTTGCGGTCGGCGACGAAAGCTTCCTCGGGAAAATATCCATCGAGGTGCAGACGGACACGCGTGAGAGCCCTCTAAAAATCAGACTCACGAGGCTCGCAAAGCAAATAAGCCGACTCGGCTATCTTGCCGCAGCACTGGTCGCTCTCGCCTTTCTTTTTAACTGCTTTGTAATAGACAGCGGATTTACGTGGGAGCTCGTGCGCTCAAAGCTTACGGACGTTCCCTATCTTCTCGAAAAGCTTTTACACGCATTTATGCTCGGACTCACGGTAGTCGTAGTTGCCGTTCCCGAGGGCTTACCGATGATGATAGCCGTGGTTTTATCCTCCAATATAAAACGAATGGTGCGCGATAACGTTCTCGTCCGCAAGCCCGTTGGTATCGAAGCCGCAGGCAGTATGAACCTGCTTTTTACGGACAAAACGGGAACGCTTACCGAGGGGCAGATGCGCCTTGACGGTATAATACTTTCGGATTCGTCCTCTGTAAGCACGCCTGCGGCTCTTTTTTCGCGCTCTCCGACGCTCGGCACGCTCTACGTAAGCTCCTGCCGATATAACACGGCGTCGGACGTGGCTCACTCGCAGGTCGTTGGCGGAAACGCCACCGACAGAGCGCTTCTTTCCTCTGTGCTTTCAATGCGCGAGAGCGAGCGACTGACGCTTGTTTCAAAGCTCCCATTTGACAGCAATATAAAAATGTCGGCGGCAGAGGTACGCCGAGGCGCAGAGCGCTACGCGCTCGTGAAGGGAGCGCCCGAGCGGCTTTTGCCGCACGTTGTAAATTGCGTGCTTCCCGACGGAAGACTTTACGACTTTGCTCCGCTCCGCAAAGACTTCGAGCAAAAGCTTCGAGCGCTCGCCTCTGACGGCAAGCGCGTGCTGCTGATTGCAAAAGCTGAAAAAGCGCCAAGTGTGGCAAATATAGGAGCGCTCACGCTCGTATGCGCCGTGTCGCTTTCCGATCCCTTACGTCCGCAGGCGCGCCGCTCCGTATCGGAGCTTCATACGGCGGGTATAGGCGTGGTTATGATAACGGGAGACGGCAAGGAAACGGCGACGGCTATCGCTCGCGAGGCGGGCATAATACACGGTGAGAGACGGCTCGTGCTTGAGGGAACGGACCTCTGCCGCATGAGCGACGGCGAAATAGCCGAAATTTTGCCTCGCCTTGCGGTTATCGCGCGCGCCCTGCCGACGGACAAAAGCCGACTCGTCCGAATAGCGCAAGAGCTTGATACGGTCGTTGGAATGACGGGCGACGGAATAAACGACGCCCCCGCACTAAAGGCGGCGGACATAGGCTTTTCCATGGGTAGCGGAAACGACGTGGCTCGTGACGCGGGAGACGTAATAATACTCGACAACGACCTTGCCTCGATAGTCAAAGCAGTTCTCTACGGGAGAAACATTTTTAAGAGCATAAGAAAATTCATAACACTTCAGCTTACGATGAATTTTTGCGCCGTAGGTGTTTCCATGATAGGTCCGTTTATCGGCATAGAAGCACCCGTCACAGTCGTACAGATGCTTTGGATCAACATAATTATGGACACACTCGGCGGTCTTGCCTTTGCAGGTGAGGCGGCATCTCCGCTTTGCATGCGAGAGCCACCCAAGCGCCGCGACGAGCCTATTCTCAACGGATACATGATAAATCAGATATTGATACTCGGCGGATTTACCATCGCTACTTGTATTTTCTTTTTGGTGTCTCCCGACGTCTGCCTGCATTTCAGATATTCAAGCGACAATCTCATACTTCTCACCGCATTTTTTGCTCTGTTTATATTCACGTCCGTATTTAATTGCTTCAACTGCCGATGTGACAGGCTTAAAATGCTTTCGGGGCTCTCGAAAAATCCTGCTTTTATCGCAATTATGATACTTATTCTCGCCGTTCAGATTGCCTTCGTATACCTCGGCGGCAGCGTTTTACGCACCGCGCCCTTAACCCTCAAGGAGCTGTTGACGGTATTTTTGATATCACTTACCGTATTTCCCGTTGACTTTTTACGCAGACTTATATGGAGACTTCTTGGCAAAAAGCAAGGATTTTGATATATGCGAGCGTGTAAAATGAATTTAAAGTAAATATTTTAATAAATAGTGTTACAAATACCTCCGCACTGTTGACAAATAACCTCAAAGAATATATAATATTTGTGGTTAGTTAGGCTAAATTTCAAAAGTACGGAGGTAAAGCATGAAAAAACGATCCACCAAAAGATTGATACTTGCGGCGCTTTTGTGTCTCGTCATAGCGCTCGGCGTATGTGCCTGCGACTCTGCGTCTGACGAAGCAGAAGAAACCGAGGCTAAATATTTTAAGGTTACGTTCAATTCCGCGTACGGAAGCGACGTTTCCGAGCAAAGAGTTCTTGAAAACGAAAAGGTAACGCGCCCCGAGAATCCCGTCCGTAACGGATACGTTTTCAAATCCTGGCAATACAATGGCAAGGATTGGCGCTTTTCGCAGGATAAGGTGACCGAGGACATAACTCTTATCGCAACGTGGGAGGCGGCAGACGCCGTATACGTTATAGAAAACGGATACGTCACAGGCTGCAAGCAATACTTCGAAACGATGGTCGTACCCTCCTCAAACGACGGCATCGCCATAGTTGGCATCGGTGACGGCGCATTTGCTGACGTCGACAAAGGAACGGTAACGAAAATAGTTCTTCCCGAAAGCGTTACTGCGATCGGAAACAACGCATTCAAGGATTGCTCCGATATTGAAATTGAAGTAAAGGGCTCGTTGACGCTTGTGGGCGAAGGCGCGTTCGAGGGCTGCAACGGTCTTAACGAGGTCACGTTTGGAAACGAGCTTGCTAACGTCCCCTTTAACGCATTCAAGGGTTGCTCGTCGCTGAAATCCATAATCCTT
The DNA here is from genome assembly GCA_045631025.1 of Eubacteriales bacterium. Taxonomy (GTDB): domain Bacteria; phylum Bacillota; class Clostridia; order Oscillospirales; family CAG-272; genus HGM12713. The sequence continues at coordinate 4,494 of JAZQTY010000015.1, read as the reverse complement.
CCCGCTTCTCTTACGCTTATAAGCGAAAACGCATTTGAAGATTGCTCGTCCGTAACGTACATGATAATGCATTCAAGCACCGCAACAATCGAGAACAACGCCTTCGGAGGCTGCGACGCTTTGAAGGTGCTGTATTACCACGGCACGGAGGAGCAGCTTGCAAATACGAGCATCGCATCGTCAAACTCTGCCATAGAAAAAGCAACTCGCTTCTTCTATTCCAAGGACGAGCCCACAGCGTCGGGGAGCTTCTGGCACTACGACGATAACGGCAAAATAAAGCTTTGGACGTAAAACGATTCTTTGGAGGTCTTATTTTGAGTAAAAATAACTGTAACAGTTCATGTAACAAAAAGACCTCGATAGGCGGTCAGGCGCTTATTGAGGGAATAATGATGCGAGGTCCCAAGGTTACCGCCATGGCGGTAAGAGACCCCGATGGTGAGCTCGTGCTTGAAAAATGGGAAACGAGCACGCCCAAGCGCGCAAAGCTTTTTAAGCTTCCCTTCATCCGCGGTATTTTCAATTTTATCGACTCGATGACTATGGGCTACAAATCTCTTATGCGATCTGCGGAGATCGCAGGTCTTGAGGACGATGAGCCTAAAAAAGCGAAGAAAAAGGCAGAGGTCTCCGAGGTATCCGCAGCCGAGAGCGAGTTACAAGAAGCCGAGGCTGGCGTTAAGGTCGAGGTGACCGACGAAGAAAAGGCAGAAAAGGAAGAACCCGAAACGAGCAAAAAGGAAAAGAGCAAAAAGAAGGAAAAATCCGACTCTGCTCTTATGACGGGCGTTATGCTCGTAGCAACCGTGCTTGGTGTAGCGCTTGCCGTCTTGCTGTTTATAATGCTCCCCACCTTTCTTTACAATCTTCTTTCGAAGCCGCTTCCCTTCCTTGCTCCCGAAAACGAGCTTCTCCATTCGCTCGTTAAGTCGGTGTTTGAGGGAGTGCTCCGCATAATCGTTCTCGTCGTATATATGCTTGCCGTTCGCCTTATGAAGGATATAAAGCGTACGTTTATGTATCACGGCGCAGAGCACAAGACTATTTTTTGCTACGAAAACGGACTTGAGCTGACAGTTGAGAACGTCCGCGCACAGCGTCGCTTCCACCCCAGATGCGGAACGTCCTTTCTCATCCTCATGCTGCTCGTCGGCATAATCATTTCGTTCTTTATAGATCCCCTTTGCATAGCGATTTTCGGAGAAATACCGCACACCGCTATCCGTACTCTTATAAAAATTGCGCTTCTTCCCCTTACTATGGGAGTTGGCTACGAGCTTATCAAGCTCGCGGGCAGACACAATAATATCTTTACGAGAATTATCTCCGCCCCCGGTATGTGGCTTCAGAGAATAACCGTTCTCGAGCCCGACGACGACATGATCGAATGCGCGATAACCGCCTTCAAGGAAGTGATCCCCGAGGACGAGAGCGACAAATATTAGAGGCTGATTCCTTTAGCGCAGAACAAAAACACACGAATATGAACTAATAAAAGAAACCGCTTTTGCTATCGGGAAACGATAGTGAAAGCGGTTTTTTATGTAGAAATTTTCGAGATAAATCTCTCAAATTTCATTTTTTATGTGTGCTTTTTAGCCGCGCTTTGGCTCTCTGGCGTACGCCTGTACGCCGACGAGAACCAAATCACAACTTCTGCATCTAAATCAATCAGCCTCATCAGTTCGCTTTCGCGTTCATTTTAAGGTACGCATTGATAAACTCGTCTATCTCTCCGTCCATGACAGCGGAAATGTTTCCGTCCTCGTGTCCAGTTCTCGTGTCCTTTGCCAGGGTGTAGGGCATGAATACGTAGGAGCATATCTGTGAGCCCCACTCGATATTGGTCTTGTTGCCCTGAATATCCTCAATGGTGTCGAGTCTTTCGCGAAGCTTTATCTCCATAAGCTTTGCCTTGAGCATCTTCATTGCGGTTTCCTTGTTCTGAAGCTGTGAGCGCTCGGTCTGACAGCCGACGACGATACCCGTGGGCTTGTGCAGAATACGGATAGCGGAGTCCGTTTTATTGATGTGCTGCCCTCCCGCTCCGCTCGAACGGTGCGCGGTGACGTCTATATCCTCGTCACGTATCTCAACCTTATCAATGTTATCAAACTCGGGCATAACCTCGATAGAAGCAAACGAGGTCTGTCTGCGACCTGCCGCATCAAATGGAGATACGCGAACGAGTCTGTGTACGCCGTTCTCTGCCTTAAGGTAACCGTATGCGTTAAGTCCCTCAACCATAATGGTTGCGCTCTTTATACCCGCCGCATCACCGTCAAGCCAATCGATGAGCTTGTACTTGTAGTTGTGACGCTCTGCCCAGCGCGTTATCATACGGTAAAGCATCTGCGCCCAGTCCTGCGCCTCCGTTCCGCCTGCGCCCGGATGGAAGGAAACGATAGCGTTATTCTTATCGTACTCGCCCGAAAGGAGTATCTCTATTCTCTTGTTCTCTGCCGTCTTTGCAATTTCGGCAAGCTCGCTTTGGACCTCCTCGACGTAGGATTCGTCGTTCTCCTCAATCGCCATCTCGGCAAGAGTGATCGCGTCCTCAAGGCGTCCCTTCAGCTCCTCGTAAGATTCTATCGTGTCCTTCGTCTGCTTGACCTTTTGAAGCACCTTGGAGGAGTTTTCCTGATTCGACCAGAAATCGGGATCGAGCGTTTGAGCATCAAGCTCCTCGGCAAGCGCCTTAAGCTCGTCTATTCTTAACGCGGAGCCGAGATCGTCTATATCCGCTCTCATTCCTATCAACTTATATTTTGCGTCTTCAAGTGCAATTATCATGCTGTTCTCCTATAATATTTTAGCCATAATATACTATTTTAGATTATACCACAAATTATCTCCAAAATCAATAGTAAATTTCACAAAATACAAATAGCCGTTTGGGACCTGCCTTATCACGTTTTTGACATATCACGTCAAATCAGTTGACATTTTTTTCAAATGTGATATAATGAAGATATACAATACTTTTTAATGGGAGAAATACAATGAAAAACAGAAAAAGATCCCTTATCACCGTCGTTCTTTGCATTACTCTGCTCGGCTCGCTGTTTTTTACGAGCTGTGAGGTCTTGGACATTGCCGATTCCGCAGGGGATTTCCTTGGCAGCCTTGAAAACCGCTTTGAATTTATTATCAATGCCATCGGGGACATAGGCAGTAATAACCCCAAAGATTACGACGATTATGACGAATACGACAATTTTTACGGCTACTCCACCGATACCGTATCCCCGGATTTTTATTATCCCGATGAATATACGGACGTCAAGGATCCAATGCCCGATTTTCCCTATGAAACTGAAGAATACGAAGAACAAATAGTTGACATAGGCTCAAGCCACGGACTTGAATACACCCTCAATAATGATGCATGCTCCTACTCTCTTACAGGCATAGGAACCTGCACCGATACGCACGTCATAATTTCAAGCCATTGCAATGGACTGCCTGTAACGGCTATTGCGGACAGTGCTTTACGCAATTGTTTGTTAATATACGGAGTAACTATTCCCGATACCGTAACAAGCATCGGCAGATACGCGTTTATACACTGCGATAACCTTGAGAGCATAGAAATTCCTGACAGTGTAACAAGTATCGAAGACAAATGCTTTGAGTTTTGTTACAGTCTCACAAGCGCTACTATTGGAAACGGAGTGACCTGCATACCGTATCAGATGTTTTACGACTGCTACAATCTTGAAAGTATTACTATTCCTGCATCTGTCGACACAATAGAGCGCAATGCTTTCTACGGATGCACGAGTCTGTGCAACGTGTATTACAACGGCTCATCAACAGATTGGAATAATATCGCGATAAAATCTTCGGAAGACTTAAATATACTCAACTCGTGTGTCAGATTTCGCAATTGGGAAACAATATATTAATATATTAGCTCAAGCCTTTAAATTCTTAACACCAAGTAAAGCTTATACTTTGCTCCCTAACTGAAAACAAAAAGGGATTGCACAAATGGGACGTACTCTTAAGGACAGTTTGAGAGTACATTACCTACCGACAGAAAACAGAAACCGCAGATTGATTTTCTGCGGTTTTTGTGTTATAATAAAAACGTAAATCTTGAATAGTACAAGGAAGATGCTTATGAGAGAAGTGATTGAACATTATAACAAGCTAATTGACGAAAACAATGACCCTGCTCGCGATCCTAAACCATTGAGAGATTATATGGACAAGTGGGACGGAGATAAGTTTATCGAGAGTATGCAGCTTGATAAAAGCAAATCCGTCTTGGAAATAGGAATAGGAACAGGGCGACTTGCCATAAAAGTTGCACCAATTTGTAAAAGCTTGTGTGGAATAGATATTTCCGAAAAGACAATTGGGAGAGCAACTGAAAACCTATCAGCGTATCAAAATATAAAACTTATTTGCGGCAATTTTATGTCTTGTGAATTTGAGGCACAGTTTGATGTAATATACTCGTCATTAACCTTTATGCATATACAA
>JAZQTY010000014.1:0-7738 GCA_045631025.1 Eubacteriales bacterium | reverse complement strand
GATAAACAGACAGCGTCAGCTTGAGGAAAACGCTATTGCGACGCAGGTCTACGATATGATAGATAACGACTCGCGCTATGCGAACGACAAGGTTATAATTCTCGCGGACAATGCTTGGCAGCAGGGAATTATAGGTATCGTTTCCTCGCGCGTTACGGAAAAATACGGGCTTCCGTCAATACTCGTCTCCTACCGAGGCTCCGTTGGCGAGGAGGAATCGGTCGACGACGACGGGAAGGGCTCGGGCAGAAGCGTAAAGGGCTTAAATCTCGTTGAGGCGCTCGCCTCCTGCGAGGATCTGCTCGTAAAATACGGCGGACACGAGCTTGCTGCGGGACTTACCGTAAAGAGGGGCAAGCTTGAGGAGTTCCGTCGCCGCATCAACGAATACGCGCGCGAGCGCCTCACGGACGAAGCGCTTGGCGACAGAGTCTTTGCGGATTGTGAGATACGGGGTACGTACGTCAGCATGCGCCTTGCAAACGAGCTTACCTTGCTTGAGCCGTTCGGCGTTGGTAACTCCTCTCCCGAATTTATAATCAAGAACGCGGACGTTTGCCGCGTGTCCTATATCGGCGGCGGAAAGCACACGAAGCTTACGCTCAAAAAGGACGGCGAGCTCTTGACGGCGATGTATTTCGGCGTTGGAGAGGGCGAGCTTGATTTCTCCGAGGGAGACGTCGTCGACGTGCTTTTCAGCATCGACGTCAACGAATTCAGAGGCGTCAGAAGCGTGCAGCTCATACTGCGCGACGCAAGACCGGCCGAGGACGAGCGGAGAGCTCTTGACGGCGGTAAGCAGAGATACGCCGAGATAAGAAGAGGAGAGCGTTTTTCGGAGAGCGAGGGGCTGTTGCCCACGCGCGACGACTTTGCGGCGGTCTATAATATGCTTCGCCGCTACTACCGCGCTCACGTATCGAGTCTTGCGGTAAGAGAGATGCTTCACGCCCTTAAGTCAGAGGGAGCGGAGATAGGCTACTGTAAGCTGAAATTCATTCTCGCGATACTTCGCGAGCTTCAGATATGCGAGGTCGAGGAAACGGACGAGGACGTATACTCCTTTGAGATCTTCTTCAACGCAAGCAAGACGAGCATTGAAAAATCGTCAATACTTAAAAAGCTCCGCGGTCAGTGCGACAAGGCGGAATAGAGAAAGGCAATTATATGTCAGACCAACGAAACGTAACAACGCCCAATATAGATAAGCTTGAGCGTATGCTTCTGGCAACGGGAAAGAACTACGATATCCCGAAGATCAGAGCGGCTTACGAATACGCAAGCTCGCTCCACGAGGGGCAGTTCAGAGTCAGCGGCGAGCCGTATATCTCCCACCCCATCGCGGTTGCGGAGATAGTTGCGGGGCTTGAGCTTGACACTAATTCAATATGCGCGTCTCTGCTTCACGATACGGTAGAGGACTGCTCGGAAAAGACCGACCTTAAGGAAATAGAAAAGCGCTTCGGCGCGGAGGTCGCGATGCTCGTTGACGGACTTACAAAGCTCGTCACGCTCTACGTCGAGGACAAGGAGGAAGCGCACATCGAGAACATTCGTAAGATGCTTCTCGCTATGTCGCGTGACGTAAGAGTTATCTTTATCAAGCTCTGCGACAGGCTTCACAATATGCGCACGCTTGACGTAAAGCCCGATCCCAAGAGACGTCAGACGGCGCTTGAGACCATGCACGTGTACGCCCCCTTGGCGCACCGCTTGGGTATACAAAAGATAAAGCAGGAGCTTGAAAACCTTTGTATTTCTTATCTTGACCCTATCGGCTACGAGGAGGTCGAGAATTATATAAAGGACAAGTACGGCGAGAGCGTCGGATTTATCGAGCGCGTGACGGGGCAGGTCGAGGATAAGCTTCGCGAGGGCGAAATACGCTTCGAGCTTAAAGGAAGAATCAAGTCGGTTTACAGCATTTATCGCAAGATGTATAACCAGAATAAGAGCTTCGACCAGATATACGATTTTTACGCTATGCGTATAATCGTCGATACCGAGCTTGAGTGCTACACGGCGCTCGGTCTTATACACGAGATGTTCAAGTCCGTGCCCGGTCGCTTTAAGGACTATATTTCAACGCCAAAGCCTAATATGTACCGCTCGCTTCACACGACGGTCATAGGTAAGGACGGAATACCATTTGAGGTACAGATAAGAACGTGGGATATGCACCACGTTGCAGAATACGGTGTGGCGGCGCACTGGAAATACAAGTCGGGCGAGAAGTCGCGCGAGGATATGGACAAGAAGCTTGAATGGATATCAAGGCTTGTCGAGACCGAGAGCGACGCAAAGGACCCCGACGAGTTCCTCAACGCCCTCAAGACGGATATTTTCCACGACGAGACCTTCGTCTTTACTCCCAAGGGAGACGTTTTGGCGCTCCCGCAGGGCGCGACGGTCATAGATTTTGCCTACTCCATACACTCGGGCGTCGGCAACTCCATGATAGGCGCGAAGATAAACGGAATGATAGTTCCGATAGATACAGCTCCCGAGACGGGAGATATAGTCGAGATACTGACCTCGTCCTCCTCCAAGGGTCCCTCCCGCGATTGGCTTAATATCGTCAAGACGAGCGAGGCGCGCACGAAGATACGCGGCTGGTTTAAGAGAGAAAAGAGAGCGGATAACATCGTCGCGGGTAAGGCGATGGTGGACGCGGAATTCAAGAAATGGAAGCGCCCCTATACCGAAGCGCAGAGAAACGAGATCGTTGCGACGACCGGTCAGCGCATAGGCTTTATGAGCGCGGACGACCTTTACAATACGCTCGGCTACGGCGGAATTTCAATGTCCAAGGTTTCGGGCAAGCTGCACGACGAGTTTGAGAGAACGGTTGCCGCTCCCGAGCCCGAGATACGCCGTGAGGAGATGACGGCAGAGCACGTCAAGGTAGCGCAAGCGCCTAAAAATCTCAAGAGCGCAGGCGGTATCGTCGTTGACGGTGAGTATGGCTGTCAGGTCAAGTTCGCCAAGTGCTGTAATCCGTTGCCCGGCGACAGCGTCGTGGGCTTCGTTACCAAGGGCTACGGCATATCTATCCATAAGCACGACTGCCCCAACTACCGCGTGATGGCTGAAAATCCCGAGAACGCGGGCAGACTCGTCGAGGCGCATTGGGAGAGCAACGCCAAGGAAAGCACCGATATGTACGAGGCGCAGATCAGCGTTTACGTATTTGACCGCCTCGGAATCGTCGCGGATATTTCCGTCGCGCTCTCCGAGATGAGAGTATTTTTGCTTCAGATTAACACGACCAAGAGCGGGACTGATAAGTCCGTGGTCAACCTGAAGATAAGCTGTAAGAACGTGGACCATTACCACTCCATCGTATCAAAGCTGCGCTCTATTGACGGAGTAGTGGACGTAACGAGAGGATTTTCGTAATGATAGCAGTAATACAAAGAGTGCGCAGGGCGAGCGTCGAGGTTGACGGCAAGACCGTCGGCGAGTGCGGAGAGGGGCTTTATTTGCTCCTCGGAGTCGCTCGCGAGGATACCGAGGCTGACGCCGACGCGCTCGTCAAAAAGATAATAAATCTCCGCATTTTTGAGGATGGGAACGGCAAGATGAATTTGTCGGTCTTGGACGTTGGCGGTGAGATGCTCGCCGTGTCCAATTTCACGCTGCTCGCGTCTTACAGAAAGGGCAACCGCCCCGATTATATGTCTGCCGCCGCGCCCGACGTGGCAAAGCCGCTTTACGATTATTTCTGCCAAAGATGCGCCGAGAGCGTGAAGGTAGAGAAGGGCGTATTCGGCGCGGATATGAAGCCCCACCTCGACTGCGACGGACCTGTAACTATCGTCATGGACAGCAGGGTGCTATTAGCATAAGGATGCGATTTTTCCACCTTTTTTGCAAAAAAGGTGGAGCCAAAAAACTTTAAACCTTAAAGTTTTTGCGAACATAGCGAAAGACGGAAATGTAGTACGTAATTTAGAGTTTGGCGTTTTCTAATGAAGAAAGTCGTCGGACCCTACGTACCGACGACTTTCAATTATTCAATTTTCCACTTTTAAGAGGTGAATTCATGAACATAAAGCTTGACTCTCCGATAAATAGATACTACGTGCAGACGCTTGGCATGATATTCTTCCCGGGCGAGCATTTTGGCGAGGACGAGGAAAATAACCCCGACGCGCCTACACTACTCGTGCGCAGCCGTAACACGGAGGAGGGAATTCTCGCATACGCCGAGATGACGTACGCGGGTAAGACCGCCACGGCTGAATACCTCTCCGAATATAAGGATGGGCGCAGTGAGGAAAGAACCCTAAAGCTTGCCGTCGGCGGCGCGGTCATCACTGCTGCGGGAGAGCTCGTTCACTACCGCCCCGCGTGGGGAATGCTTATCGGCGTTCGCCCCTCAAAGGTGGCAAGCGAGATGCTTAACGCAGGCGTCAGCAAGACGAGAGTAAAGAAAATACTCAACACCGACTATATGGTAATTCCAAAGAAAGCGGCGCTCGCGACGGACATCGCGGTGACGGAAAAGAGAATAGTGGGAGAGGGCTCTCCAAAGGATTGCAGCGTGTATATCTCGATACCGTTCTGCCCGTCCAGATGCACCTACTGCTCGTTCGTTTCCTATACGTCAAAGCGCCTGCTCTCGCTCATTCCCGAATACCTTGAGAAGCTCAAGGTGGATATCAAGGCGAATTTTGATACCATACGCGCACTTGGACTTCGCGTCCGTACAGTGTATATAGGCGGCGGTACGCCCACCATACTCGACGAGGCGCAGCTTAAGGACCTTCTTGACTTTATATCAAAGCAGACGGACGTAAGTCTGCTTGACGAGTATACGCTTGAGGGCGGCAGACCCGATACCATAAATCCCGAGAAGCTGCGAATTGCCAAGGAATACGGCGTTACGCGAATAAGCGTAAATCCGCAAAGCCTTTGCGACGAGGTGCTTGGCGGCATCGGCAGAAGCCACACGGCGGACGACTTTTTCCGCGCCTACGGCGAGGCACGCGAGTCAGGCATAAAAACGATAAACGTAGACCTTATCGCAGGCTTGCCGGGAGACAGCTTCAAGCGCTTTTCCAACACGGTTGACAGAATTATCTCGCTTCAGCCCGAAAATATAACGGTGCATACCTTCTGCGTCAAGAAGTCTGCGGAGATACTTCGCCAGAATTCGCAGGTGTTCTCGCTTCGCGGCGGAGACGCGGGCAAGTGCGTCGACTATTCGCAGATCAAGATACAGCAGGCGGGGCTTGTTCCTTACTATATGTATAGGCAAAAGAACACCGTGGGAAACTATGAGAACGTGGGCTTTGCGCTCCCAGGTCACGAGGGACTCTACAACATCTATATGATGGAGGAGATACACTCCATATTTGCGGCAGGCGCGGGGGCAGTAAGCAAGCTTGTGGACAACACGGGCGCGTACGGCACGTCGGGCAACATCGAGCGTCTGTTCAGGCATAAATATCCGTACGAATATCTCACCGAGGACAAGAACGCGGCATTCCGCGAGGCAACGGTGGAGTTCTATAAGAAGCATAATTTGATATAAAGCTCTTGCAATTTTTCTCGAAAGACTAAACGCAACGAAGAAAGAAAAATTTTGAACGAGGCTTATATTTAACGGTAAGCCCTCTCCCCAATACATAGCGCAGCGCGAATACACCGCCTAAAGCCTGAATAAGATTTTTTAGCGGTTCTTCAAGAAGCGCGAAATCTTGCCGCCAACTCCGCGTAAGGAGCGAGCGCGGCAGAGTGAGGCGGTATTGGGCTTTGAAAACTGTAAAACGAGAATCGGGCGACGGCGAGCGCGCTTTTATGTCGGGTGTGCTTATTCTGTCGTTCTCAACTGTCATCGTCAAAATTATCGGTCTTGCGTATAAAATTCCCCTCATGTCGCTGCTCGGCGCGGAGGGTATGGGATATTTTAACACGGCTTACGAAATTTTTGCCCTGCTGTGCGGTATTTCCACGTCAGGATTGCCCGTAGCCATATCAATGCTCGTATCAAGAGCAAGGGAGAGGGGCGACGCGGCGGCGCTTGGAGGTATATTCAAGACCTCGTCGGCGCTGATGCTTACCAAGGGCGTCGTCATCTCTGCGCTGCTTGCCGCTTTTGCGCCTTACGCCGCGAGAGTGGTGGGAAATCCCGACGCGGCTTTAGCCATACTTGCAATCTCACCGTCCGTGTTTTTTTCCTGCGCGGCAGGCGCGATACGCGGATATTTTCAAGGCTGTCGGCAAATGCTGCCGACGGCAGTTTCACAGCTAACCGAGGCGCTCTCCAAGCTCGGCTTTGGCGCAGGCTTTGCCGCCGTTGCGGTTTTTCGGGGCGCAGACGTACCAACCGCCGCAGCGTTCGCCGTGCTCGGCGTGTCCGTCGGAAGCCTGCTTTCCGCCGCGTATCTTTTCGCGCACAAGCGGCGCGAGGGAATACCCTCGTCCTCCGAGAAGCGGCGCGGCTTTTTTATGCCTCTTTTGCGAATATCTCTGCCGATAACGCTGTGTTCTGCGCTCGTGGGCGCTACGCGCATGATAGACATGACTCTGCTTATGCGCAGGCTTACGGACGTGGGTGTGTCGCCGGCAGAGGCAAACAGAATATACGGCTCTTATACGACGCTTGCGCTTCCCGTTTTCGGGCTTGTGCCGGCGTTTATTCCACCTATAACGGAGAGTCTGATACCGCGCCTTGCGGCTGCCGTATCAGCCAAGGACTCCGACGAAGCGAGGCGCGCCGTAGCAAACGCGATGCGGCTGACGGCTTTGGTCAGCCTGCCTGCCTCACTTGGAATTACCGTTTACTCAAAGCAGATAATCGGAATTTTGTTTTCGAATGAGAGTGAGGCTGTGAGAATAGCCGCGCCCATGCTCTCCGTGCTTGGCGCGAGCGTTGCGCTGTCGTGCCTTATAACCACGTCGGGCGCGGTGCTTCATTCTTACGGAAAGGTGATCTTTCCCATAGTGGCGCTTGGCGTTGGCGCACTCGTCAAGGCGGTGAGCGCGTATTTTCTTATAGGCGACTCGCGATTTGCCGAGATGGGCGCGCCCGTCAGCACGCTTTTTTCAAACGCCGCCGTGCTTTGCCTTGAGCTAATCGTCGTAAGGCGCGTTTGCGGCAAGACCGGACTCGGCTCGTGTCTGCCTCGCGCGGCGCTTGCATCGGTCGTATCTATCGCTCTGTCTTACGCCCTCTACGCTCCGCTTTCGGGGCGCCTTGGGGAGACACCCGCGTTTCTTTTAGCCTTGGCGCTCGCGGTGGTTGCCTATTTTGCCGCTTCGGTTATACTTGGCGTGATTGGTAAAAACGACCTTGGTTTTCTTCCCACCTTCCTTTTAAAAAAGAAAAGGCAGTAGGGGGGAAATAGTGAAGAGTGAATAGTGAAGAGTGAATAGTGAATAGTGAAAAGGAGACAAAAATGAAAACGGAAGAAAAAATCGAGTATTTGTTAAACAGAGAGAGATACACGTTTGAGGACCTCATAACGGTGGTGGAGGTGCTTCGCTCTCCCGTTGGCTGCCCGTGGGACAGAGAGCAGACTCACAAATCTATACGCAAGGACTTTATCGAGGAGACCTACGAGGTCATCGAGGCGATCGATACCGATGATCCCGTTTTGCTTCGCGAGCGGCTTGGTGACGTGCTTCTTCAGGTAACCTTCCACTCGCAGATAGAGAGGGAAGAGGGCAGATTTGATATCCTCGACGTGGCAAATGACGTTTGTGTAAAGCTTATCCACCGTCACCCCCA
>JAZQTY010000013.1:0-4095 GCA_045631025.1 Eubacteriales bacterium | reverse complement strand
ATGTAGATATCTATACGCAATTATCATATCACATATTTCCACATTTGTCAATACAAGGTTGATTATTTTGTAGAATTTGCTACACGATTTTTACAGTATAGGTCATTCGCTAATCGCTTTTCCTTTAGGGGCTGTCACATTTGGCAAGACCGAAAAAGTCCGATAATAAATAAAAAAACACCCATTTACATTGAAATTTTGTAAATGAGACAGTAATATGTGGAAATTCTACGACCACCGTATATTAAATTAACATCTTTTTTAACGGCGGCAGCAAGCCACCGCCCTACGTATAAACAGAGCCTTGCGCAATAAAATTTTATTTGTGGGTTAAATATGTTTTTTGCGGACAGTCGAGGACGCCTGTCCGTTTTAAATAAAAAAGAAAGACGGCGGTGCGTAGAGTCCGCCGTCTTTCTACATCAGAACACACCAACAATATTTAACCGGTAAATAATATTTTCTCGATGTGTCCGTCTAATAATAAATTCGTATAAAGTTTTTTGGCTCCACCTTTTGTACACAAAAGGGGGGCGCATCCTCGCATCCCTCGCATCCCCCCCGAGGATTATACGCGAGAGGTGATAAGAGTAGCGGAGCCGTTGATAGTGAATGCTCCCATGCCTGCGGGGAGAAAATAGCTATCGCCCTTTGTGAAGGGATACTTTTCACCGTCAAAGGTGATAACGCCGCTGCCTTCGATGCAGATAAGCGACAAAAAGCTGTCGGAATCTACCGAAAGGTCGGTTTTTCCGTTCGCGGTGAGCCTTGACGCGCCGAAAAACTCACAGCTTGCGAGCGACTCGCCTGCCATGGCGCGTTCGGGATTTGAAAATCGAATTGCGCTGACCTCGTCCTCGGTGAAAGGTCTCGTAACGGCAAGAGCCTTGTCAACGTGAAGCTCGCGGAGCTTTCCGTCGGCGCCAACTCTGTCAAAGTCGTAAACGCGGTAGGTAATATCGGAGTTCTGCTGAATTTCAGCCACGAGAATTCCCGCTCCTATTGCGTGAAGCATTCCTGCGGGGATAAAGTAGGTCTGTCCTTTCTTTACGGGAACGTGATTCATAACCTCTCCGATTCGTCCCTCTCTTACGGCTTTTGCAAAATCCTCGGCGCTCACTCCGTCGGCAAGACTGTAAACGAGTGTTGCACCCTCCTTTGCGTCAACTATGTACCACATCTCCGTTTTTCCGCTGTCTCCCTCTACGCGCGAGGAATATTCATCGTCCGGGTGCACCTGAACGGAGAGCATATCCTCCGCGTCTATGAGCTTTACAAGCAGGGGAAATCTGTCCGTCTCGCTGAAGTCGGGCGAAACGCAGTCGTAGCCTACGGCTTTAAAGTATTCCTTTAATGTCAAGCCCTTTGCGGCGCCGTTCTCGACGGTTGCCATTTCGTTTTGGCGAACAGTAAGCTCCCAAGATTCGGAAACGGTGTCAAAGTCGGATTTCTTTGCAAAATCGTCCTTGAGCTTCGTTCCTGCCCAAAGAGCGGTTTTAGTTATATAGCTTAACTTAAGCGGATATTTTTTCATGATTTCACCTCAAAAAAGCATTTTGATAATTATACCACAAAAGCCGTGAGAGTTCAAGTACCCTCACGGCTTTTTAGCAAAATTATCCTATAAATTTTCCGAGCAATCGCCTATGCAACTTGCGCCCTGACAGCTTATCAATAAGCAAAATCAGATAAAATACCGCAGAGCCGACGGCAGTCACTATAACGTCCATCATAGTGTCGTAGACGGGGTTTTTCCCCGCATTAAGCGACGCCCATACCTGCTGTGCGTCCTTGGCAAGCAACGCGTCCGTGACGTACTCGAATACTTCCCAAAGAGCTCCACAGCCCATGACAGATAGGAATACGGCAACCAAAAGCATTGCCTTGCTCATTCGATCCCCGCCTGCCATAAGAAATACGACGTAAAGAACGATGCTCGCGAGAAAGCCGAAATACGTGTGCATCATTACGTCCCAGAAATCGAAGCGCCAATAGAAGCTCATTGCGTTCCCGAGATCCATCGCGAGAATGACGTGAAGAGTCACCAAAAAATTCAAAAAAGGCGGAAATTCCTTTTTTATTATAAGCGAGGTAACGGGCAATATCGCGGGAATTAGCGATGCCGCGGATATCTGTAAATAAACAAGCGGGGCGCGGCTCTCGTTTATAGCTGTATATACTGCGAGAGTTGCGGCGGCGCAAAGCACGCTTATGCAAAGCGGAAGCCAATATACGATTCTTTTTTTACCGTTCATAGTATTCTCCTTAATTTGGGCTGTCAAAGAGAAACGGTAAAAGAGTCTGCCCGTATCAGTATATTCGCGTTATCTTTAGTTTAGGATCATTCAAGCGGCTCGTCCTCGCGACGCAGGAACACGAGTCCGTAGCCTGCAAGCCAAGGGCCGTTATGCGCTCCGCTTACGGGCGACATAATAACGCTCTCGTGGTTGGTTTCAATGCCGAATTTTCCTTCCATGCTCTCAAGAGTCGCGATGAGAGAGGGACCGGTGTAAATGTGCCAGAGCAGATAATCCTCGGGCGCTCTGTCACCGATCTTTTCCTTGATAAGCTCGCAGGTACGCGCAAGCGCCTTCTTCTGCGTGCGAACGCTCTCAAGCGCAACGAGCTCGCCGTTCTTGGTGAAATGAACGACGGGGCAGATGTTGAGAAGCTGACCCATAAACGCTTTTCCACCCTTGAGTCTACCGTTGTATATGAGATAGTCGAGCCTTCCGTCAACTCCCATAAACTCCTGCGTTTTCATCATCCAAGCGATCTCCTTGAGGATCTGATCGGATGCCATTCCCGCCTTTGCGAATTCAGCCGCCTTTATTGCGAGGATTCCTTCGCAGAAGCAGGTTATCTTGGTATCGATAACGTTTACCTTTATTTTGTCCTCAAATTCCTTTCCTATGAGGCAGATCTTGTTGTAGGTTCCGCCGAGTACCGACGAAAGGGTGAATATCATTACCTCGTCGTAGCCCGCGTCAATGGCGGATTGGAAGTGCGCGCGCAAGGTCTCCGTTGTGGGCATAGCGGTGGTGGGCAGGTGATTTTTAGGGTCCTCAATGGTTTCAAGCTCGCGGTAAAAATCCACGGGATCGAGATCCAAGCCCTCAAGATATTCCTTACCGTTAAAGAAAATGTGGATTCTGATTATGTCAATTCCAAGCTCCTTATAACGCTCGGGGGCGTATTCTATACAGCCCGTTGACGTACACATAACCTTAATTTTTGACATGTTCTTTTCCTCCTGAATTTATTTTTATTCAATTGCTATCATGTAGTCGTAAACTTCCTGTCCACCCTCGTAGACCGAAAGCTCGCAGTCGGGATAAAGCGCTTCTATCTCCTCCGTGAGGGCAGCTCGCTTCTCGGCGCTTACGTTTTTGCCCGCGAAGAGAGTGATTATTTCGGACAGATCGGTGTCCGCCGCCTCAAGCGCCGCCTTGACGGCATCTTCAGCGTTTTTGGCACTGACGGAAATTTCTCCGTCGGTTATAGCAATGTAGTCTCCCGTCTTTATTTCAAGTCCGTCGATAACCGCATCACGTACCGCCGCAGTTATCTCACAGCAGGTAACTCCTGCCGCCGCACGCGTAGCACTCTCAACGAGTGCCTTTATGTCGGTAATTCCGGGGGTTATAACCGAAAGAGCGCCAAAGCCTTGCATAAGATTCTTTGTTTCTATGACGTAAACGCTTGCGTCCTCGTAAAGCTCTGCAGCTTGCTTTGCAGCGAGAAATACGTTTTTGTTGTTGGGAAGAACGATTATATTTTCGCTGTTGCAATAACGGAAGCCCTTGATAAACTCCTCAATAGAAGGGTTAGAGGTCTGACCGCCCGCTACGATATAGTCAGCGCCCATGTCCTTGAAAAGCGAGCATATTCCGTCTCCCGACGCTACCGCCAGAACGGAAAATTTCTTGTTCTTTTTCTTCTTCGGCGCGGGTGTTTCAGAATGACCGAGCGACATATTTTCTATCTTTACAGTCAAAAATTCACCGTACTGCTGCGCGATTGCGAGCGCATCTCCGGGAGTGAAGGTATGAACGTGAATCTTCACTATGTCACCCTGCTTATATGCAACTATAC
>JAZQTY010000012.1:0-2510 GCA_045631025.1 Eubacteriales bacterium | reverse complement strand
ATATCCTCTTGAAGATGCTCAATTCTCACGCCGAGCGAAAACGGCTTCGGACGAACGTCGTAGCCGTCGGCAAGCAGCATCGAATAAACGTCGCGCGCGCTGTGCCCCGTCGCCAAAACTATCGACGAACAGGCAATCTCGCCTCGGCTCGTAGCCGCTGCAAGCTCACCGCCACGGCGCCCAATACCCTCAAGGCGGCAGCGGTAAATAACCGTACCCCCAAGCTCCTCGATTTTGCGAAGCATGGAGTCAACTATCCCTACCAAAAGATCCGTTCCGACGTGCGGCTTCGCCGACGTCATAATATCCTCGGGCGCGCCGAAGTCACAAAAGCGACGAAGCACGTAACCCACTCGCGCGTCTCCAACGCGAGTCACGAGCTTTCCGTCCGAAAACGTGCCCGCGCCTCCCGCGCCAAACTGCACGTTTGACTCAACGTCAAGCTCTCCGCGCTCGAAAAACACAGCCGTGCGGCGGCAACGTTCCAAAATTCCGTCACCTCGGTCGATAACGACGGGGCGATAGCCGTTCTCCGCAAGCAACAGCGCCGCGAAAAGCCCCGCAGGTCCCATGCCGACGACGAGCGGCGGCGCTGACGCAGGCTCGTCTCCGTATTTTATATCAAGCTCTGCTCTGCTTAACGGGCTGACCGTATAGCGCATACGCGAAAGCCTGCCGATATCAAAGCTGCCGTCCGAATCCTTATAGGTCACCGCAACCGAATACACCAGCCTTACGTCGTTTTTCTTTCTCGCATCAACCGATTTTTTGTAAATCTCAAAACGAAGTCGTGCAGGGTTTAGCCCTGCACGCTTGATTTCTCTCGAAACTATATCACACGCCTCGCGCGCGTCAGCATCGGGGGAAAGCGACACTCCGCCGACGACTATCCCGCCGCAAAGCGCGTCCATTCCGTTACTCATTTGCGCTCTCTGCCGCCTCGGTATTCTCGACGACGGTATTCTCGCCAAGCGCCTTGTCCTTCTCCTCCTTGAGGGCGACAGCCTCGGCGTACGACCATATCAAAAACGCCACCACCACGCAGACGATGAATGCGATAACGCTCGATTTTTTACTTTTCTTTACAACGTACGCGCCGTTGTCCTGCGCCGTAGTCTGTTCATTCATACGCATTCCTTACCTCCGTCTTATTTTTCGCCGTCCGCAGCGTCTTTTTTCTTTTTCTTTCCGTTCTTCTTTTGTGTCTTTTCCATCGCGTGTCTTGCCGTGTCGGAAATACCCGTAACGCTCATAAAGTTATTAAGCTCCTGCTTGAGCGTGCTGTAATTGTAATTTCTCTGGAGACTTCCCTCCGAGGCTATGGACACTATTCCCGTCTCCTCGGAAACGACTATGACTATCGCGTCGCTTATCTCCGTAAGACCTATCGCGGCTCTGTGTCGAGTGCCGAGGTCCTTATTGATGTCGTTCTTTGTGGAAAGCGGCAAGAAGCAGCCTGCCGCGCAGATACGTCCGTCGCGGATGATTACCGCGCCGTCGTGCAGAGGCGCCTTATCAAAGAAAATATTGCGGAGAATGTAGGGAGAGATCGCCGCGTCTATATAAACGCCCGACTTTATAAAGTCACCGAGCTTGGTTGACTTTTCGATAACTATAAGCGCTCCGACCTTGTCGCGGGAGAGATCGTTTACCGCCGTACAGATCGCCTCGATCTGTGCGCTCTTCGACGCAAGCTCGCGAGACTCTGCGGAAATGCTCTTTATACCCGTGATCGACGTACCGCCGACCTTCTCAAGTGCCATGCGAAGCTCGGGCTGAAACAGAATAAGTATCGCCAAAACTCCAAGCTGCTGAATATTGCCGAAAACGAAGGAGAGCGCGCTCATATCGAAGATGCTTGAAATGCCCGCCATAAGCACGATAATTCCCACGCCGAGCAAAAGCTTCCACGCGCGGCTGTCGCGAATAAGACGGTAAACGAAGAAAAGCACCAGCGACAAAAGCAGGATATCAATAATATCCTTAATCCAAATATGCTTCACCGGCTCAAGAAAATAAGTGAAGAAAAATTCCTTTGCCGTCGCAAGCGTCGTTCCTGCTCCAAACACGCAAATCACCTCCAAAATACATAAACAAAATATATAAACAATACTACACATTATATTATATCATATAATTTATAATATTTCAATAGTTTTCTTATCCCTGAAACGATTTTTTTTAGGGCACGAAGATGCGGGGATGCGGGGACGCGTTCCACCTTTTTCGTGAAAAAGGTGGAGCCAAAAAGCTTCACACGAATTTATTATTAGACGGACACATCGAGGGAATATTATTTATTGGTTGAATATTGTTGGTGATTTCTTATGTAGAAAGACGGCGGACTCTTCGCACCGCCGTCTTTCTTTTTTATTTAAAACGGACAGTCGAGGACGCCTGTCCCTACATACATAAAAATATCGCCGCATTTATGTTTTTATTAAGATTTAAAACAAATAATATTTAAAAGAACAAATCTCATTTAAATACTTGTAGGGACAGGCGTCCCC
>JAZQTY010000011.1:0-2274 GCA_045631025.1 Eubacteriales bacterium | reverse complement strand
AAGCAAGGTTTTCTCGAAGAATCTTATGAAAAAATACGGCATTCCGACCGCCTCTTACGAGGTTTTCGAGTCTATCGAGGATGCAAAGTCATATATCTCCACTTGTGAGCTCCCCATCGTAATCAAGGCTGACGGACTTGCGCTCGGTAAGGGTGTTATAATTGCAAACACACTTGACGAGGCAAAGACAGCCGTTCGCTCAATGATGGAGGACAAGGTCTTCGGCGCAAGCGGAAGCAAGATAGTTATTGAGGAGTTTTTGACAGGCCCCGAGGTTTCCGTGCTTTCCTTTACTGACGGAAACGTCGTAGTTCCCATGGTTTCCTCGATGGACCACAAGCGCGCGCTTGATAACGATTGCGGACTTAATACGGGCGGAATGGGAACGATTGCTCCTAATCCCTACTATACTGACGATATTGCAAGCGTTTGCATGGAAAAGATATTCCTGCCCACTATTAACGCAATGAACGCGGAGGGAAGAACCTTTAAGGGCTGCCTTTATTTCGGACTTATGATTACTCCCGACGGACCTAAGGTTATTGAGTATAACTGTCGCTTCGGAGATCCCGAAACGCAGGTCGTTTTGCCGCTTCTCGACGGAGATCTCTTGAAGATAATGATGGCTTGTACAAATGGAACGTTGGCGGATACTCCCGTTAAGTTCCTTGATAAATCGGCATGCTGTGTTATTATGGCATCGGAGGGCTATCCTACGAAGTATGAAAAGGGCTTCCCGATAACCGTTGACGCGGATATTGAAGCCGAGGTTTACGTTGCGGGTGCAAAGAAGGTTGGCGACGATATGCTTACCGACGGCGGACGAGTGCTTGGAGTTACCGCGATAGGTGATACTCTTGCCGATGCGATCGATAAGGCGTATGCGAACGTACCGAAGGTCAAGTTTGACAATGCTTTCTACCGCCACGACATCGGTGCGAGAGCGCTTAAAGCTATAAAATAAGGAGAAAACATGGTTTACAGAGTATATGTAGAAAAGAAAAAGGAGCTTGCAAACGAGGCAAAGTCGCTTCTCGGAGAGCTTCGCAATCTCGTTGGTATCAAGGAGCTTACCGACGTTCGCCTTTATAATCGCTATGACGTTGAGAAGATTGAAAAATCTCTCTTTGATTATGCGGTTACTACCGTCTTTTCAGAGCCTCAACTTGATATAGTAACGTACGAGCAGCCCACCGAGTACGATACGGTTTTTGCCGTTGAGTATCTTCCGGGACAGTTCGACCAGAGAGCGGACTCCGCGGCACAGTGTATTCAGATAATTTCCCGCGGCGAGCGCCCCGTCGTTCGTACGGCGAGAGTATATTGCCTCTTTGGTAACCTTTCCGAGGAGCAGGTCGCTACTATCAAGAAATACGTTATCAATCCAGTCGAGAGCCGCGAGGCTTCTCTTGATACCTACGAGACGCTTGACGTAACCTACGAAATTCCCACCGAGGTAAAGGTTATTGACGGCTTTATCGACTATGACGAGGCGGCACTTGCAAAATTCGTTGCGGACTACGGTCTTGCAATGGATATTGACGATATAAGATTTTGCCGTGACTATTTCCGTACCGAAAACAGAAATCCCACAATTACGGAAATAAAGATGATCGATACTTATTGGTCTGACCATTGCCGTCACACCACGTTCCTTACGACCATCGACAGCGTTCGCTTTGACGATGCGCTTCTTCAGAACGCATATAACGAGTACATCGCAGTAAGACGCGAGCTTGGCAGAACAAAGCCCGTAAATCTTATGGATATTGCGACTATTGCAACGAGATACCTTAAGGCAAACGGAAAGCTTCCGAAGCTTGACGAGTCCGAGGAAATCAACGCTTGTACCGTTAAGATCAAGGTAAACGTTGAGGGAGAGGAGCAGGATTGGCTGTTGCTCTTTAAGAACGAAACGCACAACCACCCCACGGAAATCGAGCCCTTCGGTGGCGCTGCAACGTGTATCGGCGGCGCTATCCGCGACCCGCTTTCGGGTAGATCCTACGTTTACGCGGCAATGCGCGTAACAGGTGCGGCAGATCCCAGAAAGTCCGTTTCCGAAACTCTTGCGGGAAAGCTTCCTCAAAGAAAGATAGTTACGACTGCCGCTGCGGGATATTCCTCGTACGGTAACCAGATAGGACTTGCAACCGGACAGGTTGACGAGCTTTATCACGACGGCTACGTTGCAAAGCGTATGGAGATTGGCGCAGTTATCGCGGCAGCTCCCGCAGAGAACGTTCGCAGAGAGGTTCCTACCGACGGCGATAT
>JAZQTY010000010.1:0-2781 GCA_045631025.1 Eubacteriales bacterium | reverse complement strand
CACAGAACGACATGGCTACGATCCGACTTTGGTGTAGTTATCGAAATAGCCCTGGATCCAGATGATAGGAGTACCCTTGTCGCCGCTTCCCGACGTAAGGTCGCAAAGCGAACCGATAAGGTCTGTAAGTCTGCGGGGAGTAGTTCCCTCGGAAGCCATCTTACCAAAGAGATCTCCGTCCTTTTCCGTGATCTTCTGCTTGATAGCCGCCTTAAGCTCGTCACCCGAAAGAGCTGCAAACTCGTTGTCCGCAAGGTACTTGAGCTTGAGCTCGTTGGGAGTACCCTCAAGACCGCTTGTATATGCGGGAGAAACGACCGGGTCTGCAAGCTCCCAGATCTTTCCTACGGGATCCTTAAACGCGCCGTCGCCGTAAACCATAACCTCAACGTGCTTGCCGGTCTTTTCAAAGACCTTTGCCTGAATAGCGTCAACCACGGGCTGGCACTCGCGGGGGAAGAGCTTTACCTGGTCCTCGGTAGCCTTGTTAGAGCCGAGGAGACCGTAAGCCTCGTTAAAGCCGCTTCCGTTTACGGACTCGTTGAGTATCTCGTCAAGACCGAATACCTTTTCTGCGCCTGCCGCGCGGAGAATTCTCTTGGTACGCGCACGGGTATGAATATCACAGCAGAGAACGTTCTTCGTATAAGGAAGAATAGCTCTTGCGTCGTTTGCAAAGATTATCTCTGCATCAGCGCCGCTCTCGCGAATGAGAGTCTCGTAATATTCAACGTAATCAACGCCTGTAAAGGTGTGCTTCTCGTAGCCGAAAAGCTCGCGATACTTTGGGAGCGTGAGCACGTCGGAATAGGGATTTACGCCCTTTTCGTCAACTGCGTCAAGGCTGATAAGATGGTTTCCAACCTCGTCGGAGGGATAGGAAAGCATGAGCACTACCTTCTTTGCGCCTGCTGCTATACCGCGAAGACAAATAGCGAAGCGATTGCGGCTGAGAATTGGGAAAATAACTCCAACCGTTTCTCCGCCAAGCTTTGCACGAACGTCGTCGGCAATATCAGCGACGGACGCATAGTTACCTTGAGCGCGGGCAACGATCGCCTCTGTCATAGCAATAATATCTCTGTCACGAATGGCAAAGCCGTCGTCTGCGGCTGCCTCCAAAACGGAGTCAGTAACGATCTTAACTATATCGTCACCGTTTCTGATAATAGGTGTACGTACACCACGGGATACCGTACCAATCATACGGCTCATAATAAAACACCCCTTGCTTTTAGCCCGTTATCGGGCATTAGATTTATATTTTCACATACATTAAATAGTATATCAAAAAAATCTCCGTTTGTAAAGAAATTTTTTAAAAAAAATCCAAATTTTTTGTTTTTTTATTTTAGGTCAAATTTGTTGCCGTATTTTTCACGTTTTGTGATAGCTACTAAAACGTTACCCTACTCACTTGCGCGCTTCGCGCTACCTATAGGGGAAGGCTAATAATGAAAAGCGAAACGCAACAAATAATATTGTCACCCACCGTAGGGGAGGATATTATCCTCACGCAATACAAAACGAGGAGAATCAATAAAATGTATTGAATAATTTATATTGCCCGTCGGTAGGGGCTGGCGCTATGACAGCCTGCAAACAGCAACCTATGGCAAAACATAAAGCCCTCCTATAAAGAGGAGAGCTTTAACGTTGATGAATTGTTTGCGGGGAGTACATTTCTTAAATGTGTTTGGTTATTCTTCTTCCCTAAAATGAACATAAGTCGCTCTGACCGTGGATTCCGGCAAGTGTGCAAGCGGAAAGGGAATATTCATACTCTCGTATTTAGTCTCGCAAATTTTGCGAAAGGGAAGAATCTCGATTTTACTCACGCAGGAATATCTTTTTGCTATATTTTTTAAGCCAAATATATCATTTTCACTATCGTTTAGCGTAGGTATATTTACCTGACGTATCGTAGTGTCAATATTCTGTCCGTCAAGATACGCCAAAAACTCAAGCGGCTTATCTATCGAGCAGCCAACGTATTTTTTGTACATCTCGTCGCTTACGTATTTAACGTCAAGAAGAACTCTGTCGGTAAAGCGAAGAAGCTCTTTTTCTTTTTCTCCGAGATGAACTCCCGCAGTATCAAGGCAGGTATCGATTCCCGCTTGACGGCACATCTTAAATAGAGCCGCAACGAACTCCGATTGCATAAGCGGCTCGCCACCCGAAACGGTAACGCCGCCGTCCTTGCCGAAATACTCTCGGTAGCGGCATATTTTTGAGAACACCTCGTCGGGGGTATACTCTACGCCGCCACTTTTATCCCACGTGTCGGGGTTATGACAGCAGGCGCATCTCAAGGGACAGCCCTGCATAAAAACGACGAATCTCACTCCCGGTCCGTCTACCGTTCCAAGGCTTTGGAAGGAGTGGATTCGTCCGGTTACGTTTTTAGTCATATCGTCTTATGGAACGTGCGGCTGATAACCTCTCTTTGCTGCTCGCGCGAGAGCTTATGGAAGTTTACGGCATATCCCGACACGCGAATGGTGAGGTTGGGATAAGCTGCGGGATTTTCGTAAGCCGCAAGCAAAGTTTCGCGGTTAAGCACGTTTACGTTTATGTGGTGCGCCTTCTTTTGGAAATATCCGTCGAGGATGCTTACGAGGTTATCGATGCGCTCCTCGTCGGAGTGACCGAGCGCGTCGGGCGTTATGGAGAACGTGTTCGAGATACCGTCGCGGCAGTCGTCGTAGCTTATCTTCGCAACGGAATTGAGAGAAGCGAGCGCGCCGTTTTCCTCTCTGTTGTGCATGGGGTTAGCAC
>JAZQTY010000009.1:0-12890 GCA_045631025.1 Eubacteriales bacterium | reverse complement strand
TGATGACTATACCCTTGCAAGAAACGTAAAAAAGCCCTCGGGCGCAAAGCCGGGCTTCGTTATATATCATACCAACTGGACGGCGTACGTCACTCCGAACGGAGATAAAATAGCCGCGATGAGAAAGAAATAATTTTGGGAGAAAGTATGAAAAGCTTTTATTTTGAAGAGGTAAGGCTTCCGCTTGCCGCCTATACCTCCATCGGAAATATTATTTCGGTGGAAAAATACGGCAGCGGACATATAAACGGAACGTTTAAGGTGGTTTCGGATAAGGGGATTTATATTCTTCAGCGCATAAACGATTACGTTTTTAAGAATCCTCGCGGAGTTATGGATAATATCTGCGCGGTTGGAGAGCATTTGAGAAGAAAGGCGGCAGAAGCGGGAGGAGACGTGGAGCGCTGTACGTTGAACGTGGTTCTCACCGACGGCGGCGAGCCGCTTGTAAAGGCCGAGAGCGGCTTTTGGAGAATGTACGAGTTTGTAAGAGACAGTATTTCTTACGACACGGTGAACGGTATCGAGGACTTTAAGAGCAGTGCGCGCGCCTTTGGTAATTTCCAACGCTTGCTTGCAGATTTTCCCGCCGGGACGCTTTGCGAGCCGATAAAGGACTTTCATAATACGCCCGTGAGATACGAGAACTTTTTAGCGGCTCTCAAGGCTAATAAATCGGGTAGAGCGGATAACGCCGCCGACGAGATCGCGTTCGTAAAGGAGAGGGCGGATTTTGCTCGTGTGCTCCAAGAGGCGCACGAGAGGGGAGAGCTTCCGCTCCGCGTCACTCATAACGATACCAAGCTCAATAATATTCTTTTTGATAAAAATACGGGAGAGGCGCTTTGCGTTATTGACCTCGATACCATAGGCCCGGGCTTTTCCGTTACGGACTTTGGCGACGCTATTCGCTTTGGCGCAAATACCGCCGCAGAGGACGAGAAGGACGTCTCAAAGGTCTCACTCGACCTTGAGCTTTTCAGGGCTTACGCCGAGGGCTTTATAGAGGGCTGTGGCGGTAGACTCGAGGCAGGGGAGATAAAACTTTTGCCCGAGGGAGCTATGATGATGACGTTCGAGTGCGGAATGCGTTTTCTTACGGATTATCTTGACGGAGACGTTTATTTCCATACCGATTATCCCGAGCATAATCTCGTGCGTTGTCGCACGCAGTTCGCGCTGCTTGCTGATATGGAACGCAAAAAAGCACAAATGGACGCAATTTGCAAAAGTAAATAAAAAAATTTTGTATCAAAGTACAAAAATACCTATAGCATAGAAAATATTAAAAATCAAGCAACGAACTGACATCGCATTTTTAAGCGGTGTCAGTTTTTTACTATGCAGACATTTCAAATTCAAAAACAAAATACATATTAAAGAATTTAAATGCCAATAATATACATATAATTAACTATGAAATACGAAAGGAATATACGTATATGAACAAGCCGCAGATTTTGCGTTGCTCTGCGCGGGAAATACTTGACTCGCGCGGAAATCCAACGGTGGAGGCGTCAGTTTTTTTGGTTGACGGAACGGTAGGAATGGCAAGCGTCCCCTCGGGCGCGTCCACGGGTATTTATGAGGCACACGAAAAGAGAGACAAAAACCCCGCAAGATACGGGGGGAAGGGAGTTGAGGACGCGGTCTGCTCGGTTTGCAGACGTATCTCTCCCGCTATAAGCGGAATAAACGCCACAGAGCAAGCGGAGCTCGACAGAATTTTGCTCCAAATTGACGGCACTCCCGAAAAGTCCTTCCTCGGTGCGAACGCTATGCTCGCGGTGTCCTTGGCTAACGCGCGCGCCGCCGCGAATTGGTACCATCAGCCGCTTTATCGATATCTCGGCGGTCTTGACGCGCACAAGCTTCCCGTGCCTATGATGAACATTCTCAACGGCGGCGCGCACGCGTCAAACAACGTTGAGATTCAGGAATTTATGATAGTTCCCGTCGGCTTTAGCCGCTTTTCGGAGGCTCTGCGCGCGGGGAGTGAGATCTACCACGCGCTCGGCTCACTCTTGAAAGAAAAGGGGCTTTCCACGGGTGTCGGTGACGAGGGCGGTTTTGCTCCCACGCTTGGCAGCGACGAGGAGGCGATCGACCTCATTATGGTTGCAATAGAGACGGCAGGGTATTCACAGGAGCAAATAAGAATTGCGCTTGACGCCGCCGCATCGGAGTGGTTTGACGAGTCAGTAGGAGCGTACACTCTTCCCAAGACGGGAAAGAAAATGAGCGCTGATGAGCTTTGCGATTATTGGAAGTCGCTTTGCGAAAGATATCCTATTATTATGTCGATAGAGGATGCGCTCGATCAGCGAGACGTCGAGGGCTGGAAGAGAATAAGCGCAGAGCTCGGAAAGAAGATTATGCTTGTGGGCGATGATCTTTTCGTAACGAACGCAAAACGCCTTGCCGACGGAATTTCGGCAGGTATCGCAAATTCAATTCTTATAAAACCCAATCAAGTAGGAACGCTTACGGAGACTATGGAGACCGTGCACGTCGCCTCTGCCGCCGGATACAGATATATACTTTCACACCGTTCGGGCGATACGGAGGACACCACGATCGCTGATATTGCCGTCGCGCTTGACGCTCATTTTATAAAGACGGGCGCGCCCTGCCGCAGCGAGCGCGTTGCTAAATACAACAGATTACTTCGCATCGAGTCCTCGCTCAATTCATCTGCGCGCTACGGCTTTGACGGCTTGCCTACCGCCGACGGCGCGTCGGTTTTGCTTTAGAAATAAATCCGCATAACGAAAAAATCCTGATACCGTGAAGGTATCAGGGATTTTTTTATTCATCGTCTGCGTAGAAGTATTCCGTCTCAACGGTTTCAAGTCCGCGAAGGATCGCGTCCTTTTCGGTTTCCTTGAGGTTGCGGCAGAAACGCTTTCTGCAAATCGGAATTGCAATTTCGCTGCTTATCATGATCAAAATGCCGATAAACGAGCCGAAAATATAGCCCATATTTGCATTGGCAAGCGAAACACCGGGATAGAACGTAGAAACGATAATGGGCGCGAGTATAAGCACGGCGCACATTACAGTCGAGAACATACAGGACTCTTTGTTTCTTCTTTGCATACCTCCTGCGCGAGACAGAGTACCGATAAACGTAGAGAAGGAAGCAAAAAGTGCTATGATTGCGGCAAAAGCGATGATCGTAAATAGGAACTGCTTAAGAAACGCCGTTCCGTAATCCTGCGAGAAGATATTTTTCAGCACGTCGGTAAATATAACGCTTACGAACTGTCCTATGAGATTCGTTTTTGCAAAGCAGAGAAAGAAGACTACGAAGCCCACGAGCTTGGCTGCCGAAGCAATCTGCAATACGTTTATGTATTTGATTCCTTCGGGCGTGCGCAATTTAAATCTTGAGAAAAGAGCGGCTATCACTATTCCGAGAATGCAGGCTATAAAGCTTACGATAAGTCCCCAACCGAGATTTATCGTGCCGCTGAACAACAGCACCGCGAGAACTACCGTGAATATTTTTAAAGCTGCCTTGAAGCACTTGTTCATCCAGAAATACCAACGCTCCGCGCTCCAAACCGTTATCAAGGTACCAACGAGCATAATGCTTATAAGCGTCCAAAGCGCAAGCGGCAGTAATACCGTCATAAGTATCATTATTATCATACCAACGCCTGCAAATGTGCTTTCGCCGAACTCGTGCATTACCGTAACGACGAGCGCAAGAAGGTTTATAAATTCGTCGCTCGTTACCAAAGCGCGCGCTTCAGACATAGTGGTATAGAGATTTTCAAGCGTTTGGTTGTAATTTGATGCGTCTCCCATGGAAGAATACAGCTCAAGCGCGCCGTTGAGTACACGCGATACGTCGTCGAGCTTGAAGAGCATTCTAATAAACATATAAAGATTTACGTTGACCTTTTCGGGGAGAACTATTTTTACTTTTTGCGAAGAGGCTTCTGTTTCAATAAGCTCCTCGGAGTCCGTATCCGTACTTTCGGGAGGCTCGGTTTCCTCTATCTTTTCAACGGCGATCTCGTTGAGGAGATCTACCACGTCGTCTATTGTCATTTTGACTTCCCGAGTTGCTTTTACCTCGACACTGTAAAGGCTTCCGAAGCTCATAAATAACATTAAAAATATAAGCAGGAGGCAGGACAGGGATTGGAGTCTTAAAAGCCATTTGCGGGACGGAATTTTTTTGCGGCGCATAAACACCCTCCAAATTTTTATACACGTTAATGATACCATAAATCTCCATTAAAGTCAAGTGTATTTACAGTATTATCTTCCATAAATATAACAAAAATCGCAGGTCAGTAAAACTGACCTGCGAAAGCTTTGTTATTATTCTTCTGTTTCAGGAGTCTGGCTCTCGTTGCCGCCGATGATTCCACTAATTACATCTCCGACTCCGTTGATGATGTTATCAACGATTTCCTGATACTTGGGAGACTGGTCGAATCCCTCGATTTCTGCGCAGGAAGCAACTCTGGTCTTGAACGCCTTTCCGTTGGAGGTATAGAAAAGCTGCCATTCGCTGTTGTCTACGTCGTAGAATGCTGCGTAAGCTGCCTTCGCGTTGTCATCGGAGAACGTGGGAATAGAGGTTACGTCGCTCGTACCGAACTTTGCTACCTTCTTATCGGAACCCTCGGAGGTCGAGTAGATGGTCATTCCGTCGGTGAAGGAGAAGTAAAGCGTGTTCGAATATCTGTGCATCGAGATGTACTTAACGTCATCTGCAACTCTATGGCTGTCGTCCTTTGCTACGTTGTAGTAAACGAGGCTGGAAACGTCGCTTATCCAGTAAAGGTTGCCCTTTGCGGTTACTGCGAAATCCTCAACGCCCTCTTCAATCTTCTCGGCACTGCCGGAGCTCTTGAGGTTCTTCTGCATGAGGTTGCCCTTGTCGTTTATGTAGTAGAAGTAGTTTCCATTGGGTGAGAAGGTACCGTCGAAATTGGATATCTTATCGATGGAGTAATCCTTTGCTACCTTGAAGTGAGGACATGCGCCAACGATTGCGTTTTCAATGCTTGCGGTCGAGTACTTGAAAAATGCGTTCTTGTAGGTCTCGAACATAGCAACGTTGCCCTTGATGGTGAAGGGCTTGTAAATGCCTTCAATGCCAAACTTGGAGGGAGTTACCTCGTCGCTCATCTTCTTGAGATTGAATGCTGCAAGGTAGGTGTAAACCTTACCGTCACTGCCGAATGCGGAGTAAACGACCTCGTTGCCTGCGATGTTGACGTCAACGATGGAGTTGAACTTGTCCGCGATAAGGTACTTGTCGTTGTTGTCGTTGAAGGGAACGACGTAAAGAGACTTGGTTATGCCGTCTCTCGAAGCGGAAGCGTAAATGACCTTACCGTTGTTGGAAACTGCCTCGGGAGTCATGTTCTTCTGGAACTTAACCTCGTCGCTGTCGTTCCAAACGCAAAGGTAGGAGCGAAGCTCGTTAGCCTCGTTAGCCTCGATCTTGTTGTAAACTACGGTGCTTCCGTCAGCGGAAATGTGGAAGGAATCCTTAATAAGAGAGTAATCAAAAATGTTTACAGTCTTGAGCATTCTCTCCTCACCGTGTCTTTCGGTGTAGAGGAAAATACCGTTAGCTTCTTCGTAGTATACTACTGCGGGCTTGAGAGAAGCGGTTGCCAAAACCTCGGTAACGGGGTTGGTAGTAACCTCGACGGGATTCTTTGAACCCTTAACGTAAGAAACGTTATAGCCCTCGCCGTCTACGTTCTCAATTATGTATGCAAAGGAACGGTCAGCAGAGGGGATAACCTCGATAGCGTTCTCGTAGGATGCGACTATCTTTCCGTTTGCGGAAACGTGATAGGTCTCGTCCTCGTCGCAGTACGCAACGTAAGCGTTATTGGTGTAAGTAATATCTCCGCTCGAATTAGCAACAGCCACAACGACTATAACAACGATAAGCAGAACCAGAACCGCAAGAGCAGCAGCGGCAATGATTATCGCCTTGGGATCGAGCTTGAAGCCGCCCTTTTTGCCGTTTGAGGGCTTTGCGCGACGGGGAGCAGCTCCACCTGCGGCAGCACCCGCCGAGAATGAACCGAAATCGTCCGTGTCAGCAGCATCGTACGTAAATGCGCTGTTCTTTTGCTTTGCGAACCTTGCCTGTCCTGCGCCTGCGGCAGTAGCGAAGGCGGGACGCATATTGTTCTTGAAAAACATGTTTAACCTCCATTGATATGCATGATATCTTAATTTTATAACACGATAAGATATTATACCATATATATATAAGATTTTGAAGAACATTTTTTTAAATAATTGTGAACTTACTGTTAACCGCGCCTACATCTTGTGACAAAAAGCGCCAAAAACGCGAAATCACCACATTATTTTGATTTTGTGCTTGTCATAAAGCGGCAAGGACGGGCATATTATTCAACAGAAATCGGAATTAGCGAAAGCTTGAGAAAACGGAGGACGGACGGTTGGCAACAAAAATATATGAAAAAAGACGAGTTGACACTGCCTTGCCGAGGATATTTTTTGAAATTTTACCCCCCGTGATCTATTCCTCTCTTGCAGAGCTTTGCAAAGGCGGTATTGAAATTGAGGAAGTAAGACTTCGTGTGGGACAGCTTTGCACGGTAACGGTAAGAAACGAAAATATTTCCATCGGACAAGGACTGTCGCAGACGGAGATGGACCGTATATTTGAGGATATATGCGGTGGATCTATATACGCGCACGCCGATACGGTAAGGCACGGCTACGTTACGCTTGAGGGCGGTATTAGAGTGGGTGTCGTGGGCAGAGCCGCAACGGATAACGGGGAGATAGTCGGAGTTTACGACGTCAGCGCGCTTTCCTTCAGATTGCCGAGGAAAATAGTGAGAGTGGGGGAGCGCGTCTGCGAGATTTTGCGCGAGCAGGAGGGAACGGGGGGAGTCTTGGTGTTTTCCCCTCCGGGCGAGGGAAAAACCACTCTTTTGCGCTCGGTAATTGCGAAAATGTCGGGGGGAGATAATCCTTGGAGAGTGGTCGTTATCGATACTCGCGACGAGCTTTGCGTATTTCTCAAGGAGCAAGGGTTGTCCGTGGATGTTCTTCGGGGATATCCGCGCCCGGCGGGGATAGAGATTGCCGCGAGAAGCATGAACGCGCAGCTCGTGGTCTGTGACGAGATCGGGGATTACAAAGAGGCGGAGGCAATAATCGCCGCGCAGAACTGTGGAGTCCCTATGCTTGCGTCTGCGCACGCGTCAAGCGTATCGGGGCTACTTCGCCGTAGCGGCATACGCGAGCTTCACCGTGCGGGGGTGTTCGGTGCTTACGTTGGAATACGTCGAACGGAGGGCAGGCGGGATTACGATTATTGCGTGACGTATTGGGAGGAAGCGAATGAGCTTTTTGAAAATTATGGGGGCGTTGCTTGTGGCGTTTAGCGGATTTTTTCTTGCACGATCACTCAATTTGGCACAAAGGAGCACACTTCGTCAGCTTGAGGGAGTAATTGCGCTTTTGCGATTTATAGAAACGAATATCGACGCGTATTCCATGCCGTTGCCCGAAATTCTCAAAAGATGTCCGAATGAAATATACGCGGCGTGCGGATACGCCGAGGATAAGCCTCCGAGTAGTATCAAAGAGGTATTTGCGGAGTGCGCCTTGCTTGACGTCGAGCTTCGCCGGTTGCTTGATGAGTTTTCGCGCGAGGTAGGGCGGGGATATCGTCAAGAGCAGCTTGCTCTTTTAAAAAGGACGTTTTTGACGCTTGAGGAAAAACGTCACGCTGTTTCTTCTGCGCTTCCCGCAAAAACGAAGGTTAACGCCGCCGTGTGCATTTCCGTCTCGCTTTCGGTAGTTATTTTGTTTTTTTGAAGAAAAAGCGGAGAAAAAACGAAGAAAACCAAAGAAAACACGGTTGCGGAAAGGAAAAACGTATGGACGTAAGTATTATTTTAAAGATAGCCGGAGTGGGAGTTCTCGTTTCGGTCGTCGTAGCTATTCTTAATAAATCGGGGCGCGACGAGCAGGCAATGCTCATAACCGTTGCGGGGATTTTAGTTGTGATGCTTATGCTGGTTGAGGAGATCGGAATGCTCTTTGAGAGTGTTCAAGCGGTGTTTGGCTTCTGATGGATACCGAGCTTTTGAAAATATGCGGTATAGCGCTTTTATGCGCGCTTATAGGCGGCTCGCTCGGACGGACGCTCGGAGGTATGGCGGTTGCTATACGTCTTGGCGGACTTGCTCTTATCTTTGGCGGAATTATCGCCTCCGTGGGCGAGATCGTGACGGCGCTGTCGGATATGGGGCTTAATTCTACCTCCATTGAATATTCCGCGCTCATGCTTCGCGGTCTTGCCATAGGCGTTCTTTGCCGTATTTGCTCGGACGTTTGCCGCGATTGCGGTGAGCCTACCGTAGCGGCTGGAGTTGAGAGCGCGGGAAAGCTTGCGATCCTCGCGCTCGCGATGCCCGTGCTTGCGGATATAGTAGGATATGCGTCGGACCTTATCGGGAGCATATGACGGAAATATCGAGACCTTGTGATTGGAGGCAAAGTTGATTGTCAATGCCGCTTGAATATATGGCGTAAAGATACAAACAGATGGAAAACAGATATAAAAAGAAGGGATTGTGAATGAAACGCAGACGAAAGCATGAGCTTAAGATGGGGATTTGTGCCGCTTTGATTGTTTTGATTGCGACAGCTCTCGGTAGCGTCGTTGTGTCGGCAAATTCTTCAGACGATATTATAAAGGACGGGCTTGATTCGGCTGTCGATGCCGTGGCAAGCGACGGCTCCGCGCTTGCTGACGGTATGCGGGGAGAAAGTATTGATGAGCTCGGAGAAAATTTGACTACTCTTTTGTCAACGGAAAAGATATTTGAAGAAATAAGTTCCGTTTTGAAAAATGCTCTCCCAAACGCCGTTAGATTGCTCGCGACTTTGATGGGACTTTTGCTTGTCTGCGCCGCGGCGAGAGGCGTGTCGAGCGGAATGGACGGAGAAAAGACGTCTGCGGCGTTTTCTTTTTTGTCGACTACCGTCATAACCGCATCTCTTATCGGAATGCAATACGGCGAAATTGCCCGTGCTCGGGATTTTTTTGAAGATATAGGAACTCTGATGGACGCAATGATACCCGTTACGGGAGCGGTATGGGCTATGGGCGGAAACGTGACGAGCGCGAGCGTCGGAACTGCAACGCTGTACGTTATGCTTGCTGCCGTACAAAAGCTCGTTGCGGGCGCCGTCGTGCCGGTATGCGCAATACTTTCGGCGTCAGCCGCGTGCTCGTCGCTTGGCGGCGGAGGGATTATCGGGGGCTTTGGCAACGCTGTGAAAAAAAGCTATACGTTTTTTATAGGGCTTATAATGACGGTATTCGTTTTCGTGCTCGGTGCGCAGACTACCGTTGCGGGGGCGGCTGATACTGCGGCGGCAAGGAGTGGAAAGCTTATTGTATCAACCGTAATTCCCGTGGTGGGCGGCGCGGTCGGAGAAACCCTACGGACGGTCGCAGGGAGCGTTACTTATATAAAGAGTGTGGTTGGAATAGGAGGAATATTGCTTATATTCGTGCTTACGCTCCCGACGCTTGCCTCGCTTTTGCTCTCAAGACTGGTTTATCTCGTGGTGGCATCCGTTGCAGACGCAATCGGCTGTCATCCGGAGGGACGGCTTTTAGGTGAGCTTGGAAACGTATACGCCTTTTTAGTCGGAGCCGTTTCGGTTACGGCAATAGCCTTTACGATTGCGCTTGCTCTTTTCGTTAGATGCGCGGTCGCTGTGGGGTGAATAATGAAGGAATACTTGATAGGAATTTTTGGAGTCTGCCTGTTGTCTGCCGTTGCAAGCGTATTGAGCGCAGGAAACGCAACAAAAAAGCATATTGAAATTCTCTCGTCGCTGTGTATTGTGGCAACCGTCGCTTCTCCGCTTGCGGCGTTTATGACCGAGGCTGACGGATTTTTTGACGCTTTTGATTTTGAAACGGAGGCGGTCTTGCTTGAGTACGAGGAGCTTTACGAGGAATATTTGCTTGAGGGAAGCGCGCGTACTTCCGAGAAAATACTTGAGGGTGAGCTTGCGGAGCTGTTAGAAGTCGGAGCGGATGCTTTTGACGTTGAGCTTGAGCTTTTTTTGAACGACGCAGGCGCGGCGGAGGTGGAAAGCGTAAGGGTGAGAATTTTTTTAAACGGTATAACGGCAGACCCGGACGTTATACGAAGCCACTTGATTCAGAGAACGAAAAAGGAGTGTGAAATAATATATTCGTTAAATGAGTAAAAATAAAATTTATAAATCATAAATATAATAATATCAAAATATGTCGAAGGAGAAAACCGTGTCGGATTTTTATAAAAAAAGCAATAAAAAGTGGTATAAATTTATAATAATTGCGATAGGTGGGGGACTCGGAATAATGCTTCTCGTTATTGGAGGAGGCTTTGGAAAAAGCGAAAACGCTGACTTATCCGCGACCTACTTGCCGACGGACGGAGCCGACGAATACGCTGAAATGCTTGAGGAGCGAGTTGCCGAAATATGCTCGGGAGTATCAGGGGCGGGGAACGTTAGTGTATTCGTCAGCCTTAAGGGCGGCTATCGTACCGTATACGCCATCGACTCCCAAGCAAATTCATCGGGCTATAAAAACGAGATAGTTATGTCGGGAAGCGGATCGGGAAAGCAGGCGGTAGTCACCGCCTATGAAAATCCCGAGATAGCGGGGGTGGGTATAGTATGCTCGGGCGGAGATAATCCACACGTTCAAAATCAGATAATATCGTTGGTTTCCGCCTCGCTTGGTATAAGCACGAATAAAATTTTCGTTGCTTCGTCAGGCTCTTATGAATAAAACCAAACAAGCCGCAATATAAATGTAGTGTATAAAAAATTCGGAGGAAAAGATTATGAAATTTGATGATTTCAAGACTAAAGTCGCGGATATTTGCCGCAAGATCGGAAAAAGAAACTTTATTATTATCGGAACCGTTGCTCTCGTGGTATGCGCGGTGGCAGTTAATCTCGTAATTGCGTTTAACAGCGACGACGGAGGCTTTGACTACGACCAAAGCGCGGGAATGGACGGCGGCGCTGCGGATACGACTCCCGTCACCTCTCCCGACACCTCTGCGTCCGACTCCTATTTTTCCAGCGTGCAGGTGAGCCGTCAGCGTACCCGTGACGAGGCTATCGAGGTTCTGCAATCAGTCGTTGACAATTCCGCGTCGAGTGAGACTGCAAAAAATGAGGCTCTGGCGCAGATAAGCGCTTTGGCAGAAATAATGGAGGCCGAGGCGAATATCGAAACGCTTATCGTTGCAAAGGGCTTTGAGGAGTGCGTAGCGGTCATCAGCGACGGCTCTGCAAGCATCGTAGTTAAGAGCGACGGACTTCTGCCCGCACAGATATCTCAAATAAACGAGATAGTTTATCTTGAGGCGGGAATTGAGCCCGTAAACGTTACAATTATCGAAAGATAATCAAAGTAGGATGACGGAAGCAAAGGAACGAATCGAGTTTTTTGCGGCTGCAAATACGGCTGAAGGCTTTGTAAGCTATTTTGACGAGGTGTTTTTTGCGCCTGAAATTGAGCGCAGATACATAATAAAGGGTGGGCCCGGAACGGGAAAAAGCAGTCTTATGCGTTTTATTGCTCACCGTGCAGAGCAAAAGGGGCTTGAAGTTGAGTATTATTATTGCTCGTCGGATACGGAGTCGCTCGACGGAGTAATTATCGGCTCGCGGGTTGCCGTTTTTGACGGAACGGCGCCGCACGGCTACGATACCGTGATTGCGGGAGCGCAGGATGAAATAATAAATCTCGGTCAGTTCTGGGATTCACAGGCTCTTGAAAATCGTCTTACAGAGATTCGGAGTTTCGGAACGCGTAAGAAGGGGGCGTACTCTGCGGCTTACGGATATCTTTCGGCGGCAAATACTATCAGAAGCGTCGCGGACGGTTCGGTTATAGACTGCGTTGATCTAAAAAAGCTTCGTCATGCCGCTATGCGTACGTATTCGCGCCTTGAGCTTCCAAGCGGTGAGACAGCAGGCGCGCTTACGCGGCAGGTCCGCGCGCTTGGCGTCCATGGAGAGGCAGAGCTTGGAACACTGCAAAAAATGGCAAAGCGCACGCACTTAATAAGCGATTATTACGGTACTGCATATTTGTATCTTTCCGAGCTTGAGCAGTTGGCAATAGCGCACGGCGCACGCGTGTTGATTTCGCGCGACGTGATGGATAAAACGCGAGCGGGGAGTATGCTTTTCGCTTCATCGGGAGATTATTTTACCGTTGCCGAAAGCGCAAATGACGCAAATGAAGTGAATACCAACGAAGTAATAAACATGAAACGCTTTGTCGATGCGACGGGGATTGGAAAGATAAGATTTTCTTGGCGAAGCGCGATGCGAGCGTGCGATAACGTAAAGGCGCTTGCCCTCGCTGAACTGTCAGAGGCAGGGAAGGCTCACGCGCAAATAGAAAAGATATACGTCCCGTGTATGGATTTTGCGCGGCAGGCTGAATTTTCAGCTGCGCTTTCCGAAAAAATACTTGCGAGATTTTAGCGGCTCTTGACAAAGGTGAGGTTTTGTGATATAATCAAGCGGTAACTTCGTCGGACGGTCGCGCGGTATGTTGCCGAAAGGTATTACCGTGAGGAAAGTCCGGGCTTCACAGGGCAGGATAACTGATAACGTCAGCCGGAGGCGACTCCAGGGAAAGTGCAACAGAAATAAACCAACTCTTTTTGTGGTAAGGGTGGAAAGGTGAGGTAAGAGCTCACCCACTTCTATGGTAACATAGGCTTGCTGTAAACCCTATCCGAAGCAACACCGCAGTCGGACGTCTGCCCGACGTATGTCCGCAGGTGGCACGGCGAAAGCCGAAGCTCATCGGTGAC
>JAZQTY010000008.1:0-13297 GCA_045631025.1 Eubacteriales bacterium | reverse complement strand
CCGCCGGGCCAACGAACGTTTACGTAGTACATACCGCAACGTGCAGCCTCTTCCTTGATCGCGTCTGCAGCCTGCTTCTTGGTACCAACGAAAAGAATGTTGCCACCCTGTGCTGCAACGTCACGTACGAAAGCGTACGCTTCATCAAACTTCTTTACGGTTTTCTGAAGGTCGATGATGTAGATGCCGTTTCTTTCTGTAAAGATGTATTCCTGCATCTTAGGATTCCATCTTCTTGTGTGGTGTCCGAAATGAACGCCTGCTTCGAGAAGCTGTTTGATTGAGATAATAGACATTTTTATGTCCTCCTTTGGTTTTTTCCACCACACAGCAAGCGATCAATCGCACCGCAGGTGCCGTGTGTGTGTATTTATTTTGATTGCGCAAATCTCAAATTACGCAACCGATGTATTATAACATATAGTATATTGCATTTCAAGTCATTTTTTGAATATTTACATTTTATTTACAATTAAAGCTGCCAAAATCCCTTTTTCTTCTTTTTTCTGTCATCTTCAGGTATAAAAAACTCATTTGGGGGCAGTCTTACGAGAATGGTATCCTCGCCTATGCATTCGATCTTATTCCACGGTATTATAATATCTCGCGATTTACCAAATCCTAAAAAACCGCCCTGCCCCGGTAATATTATTGCGGTGATTTTTCCGTCACTGCTATTGAATTCAAAATCAGATGGGCAACCAAGACGCGCGCCGTCACACAAATTTATTACCTCTTTATCTCTCAACTCACAAGTGTTAAATCTGTCCACAATAAAAATCTCCTTTGCAAAAATCAATATAATTTATGCAAAGGAGATCACCGGATATTCATTGACGTTTTTTTGACTTGTCAGAAAATACAAACAATTCGTAAATCACGCCAAACACAATGGTCGGGATGAACGATGCTATAAAATACGGTAGCTGATGAGTATCGATATTAAACCATATACCGAATGAATTTATCATTGATGCAAGGACCAAAAATGCAACAGCCCCCAGAGTAAGTCCTAAAAAGAATTTATTTCTTAAAATGTAAGTAACGTTTCGTATACTGTTAAACCGAATATAGTAGGCTAATATCAAATGCAGCCATATTAACGCGCAGAAATAAAATTCCACATCGTATAATAGCTGACCGAATATTCCAACGGTATTCATTACGACGGGAATTACAATGGTAATAATTCCCGAAATAAGCGCACACAATAATAGCCGTCTTTCATTGATTAGGTGCTGCTTTAGGGATTGCATTTTATATAGATGACGCTTTGAGGGCGCAACGGGAGCTTTGTTTGATGCGAGCATTAACAGAACTACGATATCTATCAAAAAACTGCAAAGTATTACATGACGTGCATCTAACGCCGGATTTCCCAAAGCCATTGGTAACGCTACTATGACAAGTCTTAACAGCTGTGCGCACAGCATATATCTGAAAAAGCTATTGATGTTTCTGTAAGCCATTTCAGCAAAAGACAGTACAAAAGCCAATGAGGATATCCCTCCCCTATTATTAAACGGACGCGACAACAATATATCTGCTTTGGATTTTATGCCTTGCTCGCAAGACGCGCTTGTATGAGAGCCCGCCATCTCCATGCTGTAAAGCTCTTCTTCGTTCTTGGCTGAAAATACGTTTACGAGTGACGCGCAAGAGATAATAACGTCTGCAGACTGAATTGTTTTCTGCGAGGCTTCGGAAAAGCTGATGAGCGCCACCGTTTCGCCTTTTTTGTGCGCATACTCAATAAGCTCCTCAACGTCTGTGACATTTACGCCGTAATAAGTACTTATTTCTCCGAATTTATATGTTATAGAAGCGCCGTTGTTTATAAATTCTTGCTTGTGAGCCGATGCTTTTGAATGGTATTCAATCGGAATTTGAGGCGCATGGGGATTCACTTCATTACTTACAAATGAAATAAGCTTAATTCCTTTTTTCTGCAGTTCAACAATACCTTTGGATGCATTCGAGTCAACGCCCTCGCGTAAAACGACTCCGCCTACGAATATTTTTCCAAAATTGTTTCCGGCGTTTTCGGGAGTTGTAAGTGCGAAAAGCAACACGGTCTTTCCTTTGGCGGAATGAAGCTCATAGGTATGCTTAAGCTTGTCTGTTCCCATACCGGAAAGTGGCTGTACGCTTCCGGAAACAAAAGCGTGCGAGCATTCGGACAAAATGCTTTGCGAGGTTGACACGCATAAAACGGATTGTCTTCCTGCGTCGGAATAAAACACTTGATCCGTAGGTGACTTAACAGTTCCGGGAAGATACGATTTGATTTGATATCTAATCTTCAAGCCTTGAACATCAAGGTTACCGTTTGAAATAAATTCGTTAAGTCCTTTTTTGAATCTATCGGGGGGATTTATTCCAAGTGTAAGCATATTTGAGTCTGCCGTATTGTAAAGCTGTGCCAGTTCCAAGAGTACTTTTACCGATGAAGTGCTCTTCACAAAGCCTGCGACTTCACCTTCAGCGGTAAATGCAGCATCAAAATGCAAAACTCCGTCTGTAACCGCCGCGCCGTCAAGCATAAACAGATAGTTAACGCCATGAAGCTTATCAAACGCATCCGTTGTACGAATAGCAACGGCGCTTTTTTCATTAAACGCGCTTTTGATTTTGCTTATAAAAAACACCTTGCACAACGTACAAGATAGCTGTGTCATTGACGATGCAGCTATTGCAAGAGCCGTCAAGAACGCCGAGGAAAGAAGTACTCCCTCCCCCGTCATTTTACTCAACAGAATACTTATAACGCAAAAAGGAAGTATAGCGACAAGAGAAAACATGCTTATACGAGCGCATATTTTTCTCATTTTCTTTAGCTCTTTGGGGACGTTATCGTTATACGGCTGTACTATTCCACCCGTCATTGCACCAAGATACGTATACTTTCCCGTCGCGTAAACTATCGCTCGCGCGCTTCCTTCCAATATTACGGAGCCACCGTGCAATATGTTGAGGAATTTTGCAGGATTGTTTTCATCGGGAGAAATAACCCCGTTTGATTGTTTATCCAAGGGCAAGTATTTACTTTTGTTTACGCGCATTGATACCTTAAGGCTATCAGACGTAATCAAACGTGCGTCGGCGCAAACAACGTCACCCTTTTCAAGAAGAATAACGTCTCCGGGAACTACGTTATCAAAGGCAATTTTATATAGCTTTCCACCGCGAATGACCTTGGCTGTGGGCTGGAAATACAAATTGAGCTGCTCCATGCTTCGCTGGAGATGGTGATACACGGCAAAGGAAAAAATCAAGCTTATCAAAGCGATGATCATTACCGTCCATCCCATGTGGCCTTCGTCGAAAAGTATAGCGAACAGCGCCGCCAGCAAAAGCATTATCAAAGAAAAATCAGCAAAGATTTCTCCCAGCATTTTCCCGAAGCTTTTTCGTTGAGTTATAAACAGCGCGCCGCTTTTTCTACCTACACGATACCAAGCAGAACGAGCCGCCTTACGGGTAAGTCCCGAGGCGGCGTTGGTTTTTAATTTCTTTTCTATTTCAGAAACGCTTAACAGAAACCATTTTTCGTTCATTATCAGATACTCTCAATTATCAATTTATCTTCCTTTGAGGAATATTTAAGCGAAACTCCGCAAATTTTTCTGTCGTAGTCGGAAATGATTTTTTCTGCAAGCTGATCTTCAACGTGCGTGCAAATAAATCTGCGCATGTTTCTCGCACCGTATTTTTGAGAATACGATCTTTGCGCAATGAAATCTATCGCTTTGTCGGAATACGTAAAGCGTATATCCTTTTCATCAAGAACAGCTTTAAGCTCTTCAAGCATTATTACGGCTATCTTCTTAAAGTTATCAACCGTAAGTGAATTAAAGGTTATGATTTCATCAACTCTGTTTATAAATTCAGGGCGCAAGAATGACGATAACGCTTTCATCGTTTTATCATTTCTTCCCGTATCCTCGGAGGTGAAGAAGCCCACTGTTGACGCGGTGCTGTCAGAGCCTGCGTTGGTAGTCATAACGATAACCGTGTTTTCGAAATTTACGGTTTTACCTCTTGCGTCCGTAATTCTTCCATCATCAAGTATCTGAAGAAGAATATTCATAACGTCGGGATGGGCTTTTTCAATTTCGTCGAAAAGCACGACGGAATAAGGACGACGGCGTATTTTTTCGGTAAGCTGACCTGCCTCATCATAGCCAACGTATCCGGGAGGCGCTCCTATAATCCTTGATACGGAATGCTTCTCCATAAATTCAGACATATCGAGTCTTATAAGAGTTTCGGGAGAATGGAAAAGATCGGTTGCCAGAGTTTTAACAAGCTCGGTTTTTCCAACGCCCGTAGGACCTGCAAATATAAAGGATACGGGTTTTCTCTTATAGGAAATTCCCGCTCTGTTACGCTTGATTGCTCTTGCAACTGCTTCAACGGCAGCATCCTGACCTATAATTCGGCTTTTAAGTCTGCTTTCAAGATTATCTATCTGTTCAAACTCATTTTTAGATATATCAACCGCGGGAATTCCCGTCCAAAGCTCGATTACGTTTGCAATATCTTGCTCGGAAAGAATAACCTTTTCACATGAGGGCTCAATCTCGCGGAGCTTTGCTGAAAGCTGTATCTCTTTAGCTTTTATTTCAGCAATCTCCTCGTAGCAGCGACGGGATGCATTCTCATCTGCCGGAGTCTGTGATTCGAGATTTTCTCGCTGTTCCTTAAGTGTAAGGAGCTTTTCTCTGATTTCCTGTGCCTCGTTGAGCACGGAGCTCGTGAGAGAAAGCTTTGACGCAGCCTCGTCAAGCAGATCTATTGCCTTGTCGGGCAAATATCTGTCCATTATATATCTTTCGGACATAATCACTGCTCGACGAACTACTCCATCAGGAATCTTTATTGAATGAAATTCCTCGTAATAATGCTTGATTTCTTCAAGCATTTCTATCGTTTCATCAATGGAGGGCTCGTTTACCGTAACGGGTTGAAATCTTCTTTCAAGAGCGGTATCCTTTTCTATATATTTACGGTATTCGTTAAGCGTGGTTGCGCCTATAATACGCACCTCGCCTCTTGAAAGCGCAGGTTTAAGAATGTTTGCGGCGTTTACACTGCCTTCAGCGTCACCCGTTCCAACGATATTGTGTACCTCGTCGATAACGAGTATAACATTCCCTGCTGATTTAACTTCAGCAAGAAGTCCGAGAATTCTTGACTCAAACTGACCTCTGAATTGTGTT
Source organism: Eubacteriales bacterium (assembly GCA_045631025.1). Lineage (GTDB taxonomy): Bacteria > Bacillota > Clostridia > Oscillospirales > CAG-272 > HGM12713. Next base: position 8,075 of record JAZQTY010000008.1, on the reverse strand, counting down.
CCGGCGACAAGAGCCGTAAGATCAACGAGATATATTTGCTTATCCTTTAGCTTATACGGAACGTTTCCATCTGCGATTCTTTGCGCAAGCGCCTCTGCTATCGCAGTCTTTCCGACACCCGGCTCACCTATAAGGCAAGGGTTATTTTTTTGCCTTCTGCAAAGTATCTGTATAACTCGGTCAAGCTCCCTATCTCTGCCGATGATTCTATCAAGCTTTCCGTCAGAGGCACGCTTGGTAAGATTACGGCAATAGGTATCAAGAAATTTATATTTCTTTTGCTTTGAGCCGTCCTCGGCGTTTTTCTTTTTTGAACGTTTTTGTGATTCGGAGGCGTTTGCGGGAAGTCCGGCATCCTCAAAAAGCTTTGGAAGATCGATGGCGGGGGCGCCGCCTTCTTCAACGTCGTCATTATCGGATGGCGCAGGCATCATGCTGTTGAGGTTATCCTCCATGGCTTCGAGATCGTCGGCGGATATACCGTACTGATTCATCACGTTGCCGAGCATATTGTCAACCGGCAATCCCAATTCTTTGGCGCATCTTAAACACAAGCCGTCGTTTATTTTATTTCCGTTTTCTAATTTGGTTACGAAAACCACCGCCACTCTTTTGTGGCATCTTGAACACATTACCATTATAAATTACAATTCAGTGCGTAAAAGACGTCACTGACCCTTTCGGATATTATCTATGATACAGCTTTTATTTATTTCCTCTTTTTTTAGATATGCGTAGTGTCTGATATAAGCTATCATCGCGCCTATCGCAAAAACGATCGCAGGAATAAATATTAAAATATAAATAAGCGGATTCTTTACAAGGAAATCGTTAAACAAAATAGCCACTGCTACGGTTGCGTAGAAAAGACAGACCGCAAATTTACCGTACCATTTGCTCACTACGTTCACGCTTCTGCGCCTGATAACTATGGCGCCCAATATAAGAGTAAGAATTTCCTTAACGAAGAAAGGTACTACGAACCACCACGGAACTATTCCCTTAATCAAAAGACTTACAAGCACCGTACATTGCATCAGCTTATCGGCAACCGGATCAAGAATTTTTCCAAGATTCGTTATCCAGTTGTTTCTTCTTGCAAGATATCCGTCGACAACGTCCGTGAGCCCTGCGACCAAAAACGTAAGTAACGCGAGCGGTAGATTGTTAAATACGAAAAGAATTATTACGAATACAAAAACCAATAATATTCTGATAATTGACAAAATATTTGGAATGTTTTTTAACTTCATTTTGTTTTTACCTCTAATTAAATAGTGTATTTGTGAAATTGCTTAAAGAGGTTTTTATCAAATTAAAATTCTTGAGAATCGCCAGACTAGCAGTGGTCTTGGCATTTGCATTTGCTTGTCTGAATTTGCTTTGGATTTTAAATTCTTTATATATTTCTTTACGATACGTATAGCCTTTCTGTAAACGAGCTTAACGGTGAATTTTCCAAATAACGTGCTAAACGAAGTACAGATTCTGTGCAACAGAGCTTTTTTGATTCTTCTTTCCGTTTTTCCGTCTATAATTATAAAAGCTCGTTTTAGCAGTATGCAAACAGCTGCTAACAATATAATTGTCCCCAAAACCGCGACTACCGTACTGTAAATTTTTTCAGAAAAGCTTATACTTAATATTTCGGTACCGATGTCGATAAGCTCCGGAAGCAAAAGATCACCAACGTCAAGGCCGTGCAATGCAGAAAGCAGTGATACAAATAAAAACAGTATTATCTTAAAACATTGCTTATATCTTTTTCTGATAGTCATTTTTTGCCTCCTTTGCTAAAAAATCATTCTCCGAATACTAAATATTCAGCCTTTGAATCTCCACAGATCAACGCGGTATCTTCGCTGTATATTAGCATTTCGCCTTGACCTGATGTAAGTTGTTGCTCGTCAAAGCTTGAGGTATTTACGCGTACGATTCCAAAATCCGTTCTTAAGAATATATATTCTCCGTAAAGCTCAACGTCCTTGACGTTGTTGCTAATATTCTCATTATACAACATATTTCCCGATTTGTCAAAGGCAATAGCAGTATTTTGTGAGTTTAGCGTATAAGATACGGCTACTCCATATTCATTTACACGATATCCGGTAACGGTTCCGCCACCGTAATCGTAAGACTCGTCTATTTCTTCAAAATTTTTATCGTACAAATGTACCGCTCTGTCAGTTACAACGGCAAAGACGTTTTCCGAAATAAATCCCGTGGTCAATACGTATTCACCGTCAATAATAATATTGGTAATTTCTTTGCCTGACAGATTATATACGGCAACCGATATTCTTCCCATTCCCATGCCTATATCAAAATAAGATATTGCAAGTCTATTAGCCTCGCTGCTCATTGACACGTCAAACGCATACGTCGTTGAAGAAGGTACGGTAAACAGCTTTTTAAAATTATCGTTGTAAACGTGGACTATGGATTTGTGGTCAATATCCCTCGTTATAATAGCCATATTGCCGTTATGAGCAAAGCAAGCGCCCGTAACAGGATATTCCAAATCCTCCTTATAAATTCTTGCAAAAGAATTATATACGGCAAAGGTAGTACCGGAGACGTCGTAAACGACGAAATATCTGTCCGAGCTTTTAACATATGGCGATGAAAACTGAACAGAGGAGTTTATCGTCTGTCTTCCGGTTGCGGTAAACGCGGATATTTTTGACGGATTTACAACGGTCAAGCCGCCGCGATATAGCGCAAAAAAGTTCCTTGGGTTAGACGTATATGAAAGCGTTTCGTAATTAGTTGATTCTACGTCAGCCGCAGCTGCAAAATCCTTCAAAACATAAAAGAAATTATCGTAAGTAATGTTGTTGAAATTAGTTACGAGAGAAAAAAGCAAAAATACAACGAGCGCTATTATGATAATTCTTTGAGAAATCTTATATCCTGCGGAAACTGATGCGTAGAATACATCACCTGCCGCATTAAAATCCTCGTGGCGCAGGACCTTTTCCTTTTGAGGCTCGGGGTTAAAATAGTTACCAAGCTTTCCCAAGAAGCCGAATTTTGAGCGATGACTTGTCGCTTGCTCTTTTTTGTTTTTATTGTTTTTGCCAAACACAGCTCTTCGACTCCTTTCAATAACTTTCAATAAAGTTTAGAAATTAAGTATAAATAAAATCAATAAGTTACGTTGTTAAGATACAGCCCCTCGGCGGGCGCAGTAATTCCCGCGCGACTTCGGTCCTTTGAGAGTGTAATAGCTTCAATTTCATTCGGAGCTATTTTATCCTCCGAAACTGCTATCAAAGTCCCCATCATAATACGAACCATGTTATATAAAAAACCGTTTCCGCAAATGCGAAAGATAACGACGTCTCCATCGTGCTCGACACAGGCAGAATAAATAGTTCTAACTGTGCTCTTGACGCTTGAGTTTGCCGACATATATGCCGAAAAATCATACGTCCCCACAAAGCTTTGAGCCGCGATATTCATGGCTTGCATAGCGGTATCGTCTATTTTACGAGGATAATGCCAGCATCTTCCCTGCAAAAAAGGATTTCTGTTTCTTCCGTTCCAAATTTTATATACGTATTCCTTGTGCTTTACGTCATATCTCGGATGAAAGCTATCATCAACCCAAGAAGCTGAATTTACGGCAATGTCGGTAGGGAGATAAAAATTGAGCGCGGAAGGGATTTTTTCTAATGGAACGGAGGTAACTATTTCTTCGCTTCCCTTTTTGTTTATTGCCGCAAAAAAGTGATTTGCATGTACTCCGCTATCCGTTCGGCTGCATCCGACGATATCACATTCAAAGCCGAACAATTCCTTTGCAGCTCGCGTAAGCTCGCCTTGTACCGTTTTTGCATTCGGCTGAACTTGGTATCCCCGATATAAAGTTCCAAGAAAAGAAATATCGAGCAATATTTTCATATTACCTTTCTCCTTATCCGTCACATAGTGTATATCCAGCCGAGGATATTAAACGTAACGAGTCCTGCCGCAAAAGCAATCATAGCGATAAGCGGAATGAAGTCGGAAAATTTTAAGTGTCTGACCTTCATTCTCGTTCTTCCATCGCCACCGTGATAGCATCTGCATTCCATCGCAGTTGCAAGATCGGACGCGCGATTAAACGCCGATACGAATAAAGGTATAAGTATCGGTATAAGCGCTTTGGCACGATTTATAAGGCTTCCGCTGGAAAAGTCAACTCCTCTAGCTTTCTGCGCGGTCATTATCTTGTCGGTTTCTTCAATCAAGGTTGGAATAAAGCGCAGCGCAATGGTCATCATCATTGCAAACTCATGAACCGGAACTCGAAGTTTTTTCAAGGGTGACAAAAGATCCTCAATGGCATCCGTTAGGGCTATCGGAGTTGTGGTATAGGTAAGAAACATCGTAGTTCCTATAACCAACGAGGTAATTCTAACTACCATAAATATAGCGGCGTATATGCCTTCAATATAAATATCAATGATCCACCAACTAAACAGACTTGTTTCTCCTGCCGTCCAAAGAATATTGAACAGTGAAGTTATAATCAAGACTATAAGAATTGGTTTAAGTCCCTTGAATACTATCTTCAAGGGGATTCTTCCTATTATTATCAAAGCAATCGACCCAAGAGCCAAAAGCGCAAAGCTGAATATGTTTTTACAAATAAAAGAGCATACAATAAACAAAATCGAGAGAATTATTTTTATTCTCGGATCTGTTTTGTGTAAAAATGAATCAGCCGGATAATACTGCCCCAGAGCAATACCTTTCATTTTTTAGTTACCGTTTTTCCTTATATATTTTTTAAAATATTCAAACGCCATGTCAATGGTGTAAATTCCGCCACTTACGTCAATTCCGCGAGCCTTGAGGAGTGTCATAAGACGAGTGATTTGAGGAACGTCAAGTCCTACGCCTGTAAGTACCTCCGCTTGCGCAAAAACCGTACTGCACTCACCGGACATGAGTATTTCGCCTTCAGACATAACTACGAGATTGTCGCATAGCTTTGCCATATCCTCCATGCTGTGGCTGACTATTACTACCGTGCTTTCGCTTTTTTTCTGATATTCTGCGATGTTTGCAAAAATAGCGTCACGTCCCCGGGGATCGAGACCTGCCGCAGGCTCGTCTAAAACGAGGACCTCCGGGCGCATAGCAATTATGCCTGCAATAGCGACTCTTCTCTTTTGACCACCGGAAAGATCAAATGGAGACTTGTCGAGAAGCTCTCTGTCTATTCCAACGAAATCTACAGCTTCAAGAACTCTCGCCTTAACGTCGTTTTCATCAAGTCCCATATTTGTTGGTCCAAAGGCAATATCTTTATATACGGTTTCTTCAAAAAGCTGATATTCCGGATATTGCATAACGAGACCGACCTTAAATCTTACGTCGCGAATTTTCTTTTTGTTGCTCCAAATATCGTCGCCGTCAATAAGAACTCTTCCTTTGTGGGGAGTAAGAAGTCCGTTGAACATTTGAACCAGAGTTGATTTTCCGGATCCCGTATGCCCGATAATTCCGGTTATGCAGCCATTGGGAATGTCAAGATTAACATTTTTTAAGGCTTGTATCTGGTAAGGTGTTCCCTTGCCGTGATAAAAGCTTACGTTTTCAAGTATAATTTTAGACATTTCTTTCATCCTTCGTCAAAATCGCGGTCAATGCGTCTGCGCACTGTTCAACGGTAACGCAATCACCGTGAATTTCAAAGCCTTCTTTGCGAAGCCGATGTATAAGCTCCGTGCATTGTGGGACGTTCAAACCGCAAGCCCTTAAAAGCTCATAGCGTTCAAAAACCTGCGCAGGCGTTCCGTCAATTACAAGACTTCCGTCATCAATAACCACTATTCTGTCAGCCATCGCCGCCTCTTCCATATAGTGCGTTATCATAATAACGGTAATTTTCTTTTCTTTGTTGAGGCGAATTATCGTATTCATAACCTCTTTGCGACCCATCGGATCCAGCATAGCGGTGGATTCATCAAAGATAATGCATCTTGGCATCATTGCGATGACTCCCGCAATGGCCACTCTCTGCTTCTGTCCGCCTGATAGCCTGTGAGGCTCATGGTGAGCGTATTCGAGCATTCCGACGTCCTTTAAAGCATTGTCAACTCGCTGACGTATCTCATGGCTTGGAATTCCGAGATTTTCAGGACCGAACGCAACGTCGTCCTCTACGATAGTAGCAACGAGCTGATTGTCGGGATTCTGAAATACCATGCCAACGTTCTTTCTTAATGCAAGCACCTCGTCATCGGTCATATTTGGATCGCTCACGTTTTTGCCGTCAACGTATATCTCCCCAGACGTTGGAACCAGAATCATATTCAGAAGCTTTGCAAACGTCGATTTACCCGATCCGTTATGACCGAGAACGGCAACGAACTCCCCTTCGTTTACTTCAAGATCGAGATTTTTGAGTGTTGGCTGAATACAGCCCTTTCCGTTATCGTTGTCCTCATAACAGTAGGTAAGACCTTTTACCTTTATAAACGGATTCATTAGTAGTCCTCTTTACAGTTTATTTATTTGAATACCATCTTGCGCTTGCGCCACAAGGAACACACAGTCCGGTTGCGGTAACCTTAAGTCCGAGCTCACCTGACTCAATAATACCACCGTGCTTTGACGAAACGGTAAGTCCCATTATATACTGCATCGCAGCAGGAGAAAGCCCTGTCGTGTATGAGTTTATAAGGAAGAACAAGGGCTCGTCCGAAAGAATTTTAGCCGTAAGAGAAACAAGCTCGTGAACGCTGTCCTCTATTTTCCATATTTCGCCCGAAGGGCCTCTGCCGTAAGACGGAGGGTCCATGATTATAGCATCGTACTTGTTTCCACGTCTGATTTCACGCTCAACGAATTTTTTGCAATCGTCAACTATGTAGCGAATAGGCGCATCCTCAAGACCTGAAATCTTTGCATTCAGCTTTGCTTGGGCAACCATACCTTTTGATGCGTCAACATGCACGACAGACGCGCCCGCCGAAGCAGCCGCAAGCGTTGCGCCGCCAGTATACGCAAAAAGGTTAAGAACCTTTATAGGCCTGTTTGCATTGCGTATAAGCGAAGAAAACCAATCCCAGTTTACAGCTTGCTCGGGAAAAAGTCCTGTATGCTTAAAGCCCATAGGCTTTAAATTGAATTTAAGATTTCCGTATGAAATTGTCCACTGCTCGGGAAGATTGTTTTTTGTCCATTCTCCTCCGCCCTTTGCAGAACGCGTATATATTGCGTCGGCAGTTTTCCATTTTTTATGTATGGCGCTGTTTTTCCAAATTATTTGAGGATCGGGACGTTTTAAAATAAAGCTCCCCCACCGCTCAAGGCGCTCTCCGTCAGATGCGTCCAAAAGCTCGTAATCCTTCCAGTTATCTGCTACCCACATATTTCCTCCAAAATTCACACTCATTTTAAATTATAGTATCCCGCAAGTCTTGATGCTCCCGAATGGGCGTGACATATTGCTATTGCCAACGCATCTGCTGTGTCATCAGGCTTTGGGGGCTTATTGAGCCCGAGCAACATCGTAACCATTGCTATTACTTGCTTCTTTTCTGCTCTACCAAATCCTACGACCGATTGCTTTACTTGAAGCGGTGTGTATTCGTAAACCTTAACACCAAGCTTATGCGCACACATAATTATGACTCCGCGTGCCTCTGCTACACGAATACCCGTAGTTATATTCGTATTAAAGAAAAGCTCCTCAACGGCAACGTGCTCGGGATGATATGTTTCTATAAGTTGACGTATACCGTCGAATATCATGGATAAGCGCTCTTCGGTGGGAGTACCTGCAGGGGTTTCGATAGCTCCATATCCCAAAACCTTGAAATGTGAAGCCTTATATTCCACCACACCCCAACCAACAATGGCAAGTCCGGGGTCAATACCAAGAATGATCATTAGCACACCTCCATAATAATCCATTTTTTATTATACCACATATATCCTGTTAAGTCAAACAGAATTTATCAATTTGTAAAAATTTTGAATAGTATTTACAAAATAATAATATTATGATAAAATAATAATATATATATTTGTTCTGGTGGTAGTATGCAATTTTTAAAATTTGAAGTGGGTGACGT
>JAZQTY010000007.1:0-1796 GCA_045631025.1 Eubacteriales bacterium | reverse complement strand
GTTTTGGTCATATCGGGCAGAAGAATGTCTGCCGCCTTAAAGCATCTTTTCATTTTTTAATTCCTTTCTGCTTGAGCTGTGTATTGAAGCTCATTATTTATTGCGAGCGCGGCGCGCATTACCGCCGCTTGCGTTTTTCCGTCGATTATCTCGCCGCGCATTATCATGCCGACAAGCTCGTCAACGGGAATTTTCACTATTTCTATAAATTCGTCCTCGTCAAAGTCGGTCTCGCCGAATTCAAGCCCCTCGGCTAAAAACATATATATTCGCTCGTCAAGTATGGCGGGGGAGGAAAAATACTCTCCCATGTAGGTGATTTTTTTAGCTATCGCGCCGGTTTCCTCGCGAAGCTCGCGCACGGCGGCGTCAAGCGGTATCTCATCCCTTGAGTCAAGCTTGCCTGCGGGAATTTCAAGCATGGTTTTCCCTACGGCATATCTGTACTGACGAACGCAGATTATCTCTCCCTCGTCGGTAACGGGAACTACGCACACCGCTCCAATATGGCGGCAGTATTCGCGAAACCCCTCTTTGCCGTTTGGAAGATATATCTCGTCTCGGTAAAGGTGAAGCACCTTGCCGTCGAAGATAAGCTCGGACGATTTTTCAGTTTCGGTAAATTCCTCATCCGCCTTTTTAAAAATATCATCGGTGTTACGCATACGTATCCTCCCGCATAAGCATATAATAAATAATTATACAACAAATTTTACTCAAAATCAATAGAGATATCGCAAATTTAACTTGATTATCGAAAGAAAGTATGATAAAATATATTCGTAGGAATAAGAAAGGACGTTTTTTATGAAGCACGTTGATATATATACGGACGGCGCATGCCGAGGAAATCCCGGAAAGGGCGGCTGGGGCGCGATACTTGTTTTCGGTTCTGTTGAAAAGGAGCTTTCGGGAGGCGAGGCTATGACGACCAACAACAGAATGGAGCTGCTTGGTGCGATACGCGCCATGGAGGCGCTTAAGGAGCCTTGCGAGATAACGCTCACGTCGGACTCAAAATATCTTACCGATGCGATAAATCAAGGGTGGCTTGAGTCGTGGAAGAAGCGCGGTTGGAGAAAGGCGGACAAATCGCCCGTGCTCAACGTAGAGCTTTGGCAGAGAATAGACGAGCTTTTAAAGATTCACGAGGTCACATTTGTGTGGGTACACGGTCACGCAGGGCATCACTATAACGAGCGCTGTGACGCTCTCGCCACCGCCTTCGCGGATACGCTTTGAGGCGATTTTAAGATAGAATTTAATATAAAGGGCAGTCGAGGACGCCTGCCCCTACAAAGTGTAAATGAAATGCAGCTCTTACCTATTGTGTTGGGAACAACACAGAAGGAAAAAACAGTGATTGCATTTTCTCATAAACTGTAGGGACAGGCGTCCTCGACTGTCCGTAAAAATATCGGTACGATCAAATAAAATTTTGTAGCTCAAGGCTCGATTAAAAAAGATCCTCACCCGAGGGTATTCTATATATCAATTATTCGATTTGTGTGGTATTCTCATTATAGCGCAATATTGGAGTTTGTAAATACGTAGTAAGAAAATAAATATTCTGCAAACGAAAATGGATATATAAAGCTTTATGTTAAAGTGCCCGACAGCGCAAGGCATGCAATACCCATAAGCGCGGATTTTGAGAGGTGGGCGAGGATATATGGTTTTAGCTCAAAGGGGGCGTCGGCGCACATTGAGACTGTCTGGAAATGGACGGAGAGGCCCGACCAACCGACGGCGATGCCGCAGAGGGTAAGCCGCAACGCGACGCTCATCTCTCCTAT
>JAZQTY010000006.1:0-3086 GCA_045631025.1 Eubacteriales bacterium | reverse complement strand
GAGATAAGAAACGACCTCTTTGACGTTGCGGGCGAGGGAGCGATAAAGCTTTTTGCAGACAATCTTAAGCCCTTGCTCATGCAGACGCCATTAAAGGGAAAGACGGTTATGGGATTTGACCCCGGATATATCAACGGCTGTAAGACCGCTGTCGTGGACAAGACAGGTAAGGTGCTTGACACCGCCGTGGTATATCCTACGACCAAGAGCAAATTTAAGACCGAGGAAGCGGCTAAAGTAATAAAAAAGATGGTCGATAAGTATAAGATCGACGTTATCGCTATCGGAAACGGAACTGCATCGCGCGAGAGCGAGAGATTTATCGCCGACACCTTAAAGGACGTAAAGCACGACTGTAAGTATATAATCATCAGCGAGGCGGGCGCATCGGTTTACTCGGCGTCAAAGCTTGCGGCGGAGGAATTTCCCGAATTTGACGTTATGCAGCGCTCTGCCGTGTCGATCGCGCGCAGACTTCAGGATCCGCTCGCGGAGCTCGTAAAGATAGACCCCAAGTCCATAGGCGTCGGACAGTATCAGCACGATATGAAGCCCGCAAGGCTTGACGGCGCGCTTCAGGGCGTCGTTGAGGATTGCGTAAACGCAGTCGGAGTTGACGTAAATACGGCTTCTTATTCCTTGCTTTCCTACATTTCGGGAATTAACGCGACCTGCGCGAAGAATATCGTTAAGTACCGTGAGGAGAACGGAGAGTTCAAATCGAGAGCGCAGATACTTAAGGTGCCGAGACTCGGTGCCAAGGCGTTCGAGCAGTGCGCGGGATTTTTGAGAGTTCCGATTTCCAAGGAGATACTTGATAATACGGGTGTTCACCCCGAATCCTACGACGCGGCGCGTAAGCTTCTCGATATTCTCGGATATACTGCAGAGGACGTAGCACAGACGCGTCTTGGAGATATCAGACACAAGGTAAAGGAAGTCGGAATGAAGAAGCTCTGCGAGGAATGCGGAGTGGGCGAGCCCACGCTTGCGGATATTATATCCGAGCTTGAAAAGCCGGGCAGAGATATACGCGATAACATGACTCCCCCCGTTCTTCGCGATGACGTTCTTGCGATTGAAGACCTCAAGCCCGATATGGTGCTTGACGGAGTGGTCAGAAACGTTATTGACTTTGGAGCCTTTGTTGATATCGGCGTTCATCAGGACGGACTCGTACACATCTCTCAGCTTTCGGATAAATTCGTAAAGCATCCGTCCGAGGTCGTAAGACTTGGAGATAACGTCAAGGTAAGAGTTATTGAGGTCGACGTAAAGAAGAAGAGAATATCACTTACTATGAAGAACGTTAAATGATTTTAATAAATTAAAAATCAAAAAATATTTTTTTGTTAAAATTCATATAAATTAAATACTTTTTGTGCAATATATACAATACAAAAGTTGAAATTTGGGGAATTTACCATCTTCCATTTTTCGCAAAAAAGTGGTATAATGTTAGAGTACAAAAGTATGTATGAAAATCTATTTGCTTATATTTTTTAGGAGGAGTATTCCAAATGGCAAGCTTATCACTCAGACACATTTACAAGAAGTATCCGGGCGGCGTAACCGCAGTTTCGGACTTTAACCTTGAGGTTAAAGACAAAGAATTTATCGTATTCGTCGGACCTTCCGGATGCGGAAAGACAACTACTCTCCGTATGATCGCAGGTCTTGAGGAGATTACCGAAGGCGAGCACTTTATAGGCGATCAGCTTGTAAACGACGTTGCCCCCAAGGATAGAAAGATCGCGATGGTGTTCCAGAACTACGCACTTTATCCTCACATGTCCGTATTTGAGAACATGTCCTTTGGACTTAAGCTCAACAAGACTCCTAAGGAGGAGATCAAGCGCCGCGTTGAAGAGGCTGCTCGTATCCTCGATATTACTCACCTTCTTGACAGAAAGCCCAAGGCTTTGTCCGGTGGTCAGAAGCAGCGTGTTGCTCTCGGACGTGCTATCGTTCGTAACCCCAAGGTCTTCCTTCTTGACGAGCCGCTTTCCAACCTTGACGCAAAGCTTCGTGCAGCCATGAGAACTGAGCTTACCAAGCTCCATGCTCGCGTTGGAACCACGTTCGTATACGTAACGCACGACCAGGTCGAGGCTATGACCATGGCAACGAGAATCGTTGTTATGAAGGACGGTCTTATTCAGCAGGTTGATACTCCTCAAAATCTTTACGATGCTCCTTGCAACATCTTCGTTGCAGGCTTTATCGGAACTCCTCAAATGAACTTCATTAACGGTAAGCTCGTTAAGAAGGCTGAAGACGTATACTTCGAGTTTGAGGGCGTATCCCTTAAGCTTCCTGCAGATAAGGCAAACGCTCCCGAGCTTGCTGACTACATCGGTAACGAGGTAGTAGTAGGACTTCGTCCCGAGTGTATCTCTGACGAGGCAAAGGTAGTTGAGGCTAATCCCGATACCTCCTTCGCAGTAGACGTAGACGTAACCGAGCTTATGGGTGCAGAGATTTATCTCTACCTCACCATCGGCGAGACCAACCTTATCGCTCGCGTATCTTCGAGATCGCAGTCCAGAGCAGGACAGAACATCAGCGTTAACTTCGATATGTCCAGACTCCACATCTTCGATAAGGACACCGAGCGTTGCATCATTCACTAATATAATCAAAAGGGTGGTTTAATTAACCACCCTTTGTATTTTTTGATTGAATATCTTGACAAAGCACTCCAAATATGATAAAATAGAAAAAAATAGTGTGGCTTTAAGTGGAGGATAAAATGAGGGTATTTAAAATATTTTTGGCTGTAAGTCTTTTTGCTTGCTTGGTAATTGCTTTAATAGCGTGCAATTCGGGCGGCGGAACCGTTGTAGGAGAAACAGAAACTATTATCGTAGAGGTTACTGATACTAACGGCGAGGTCGTTACCGATGATGAGGGTAACACCGTTACGGAAATTGTAATCGTTCCTGCGGAAACTACCACCGAAGAAAACGAAGAAAAGGTTGAAGACGGTAGTAAGAAATTTAACATTATCGACGCGGATACATCAGGCATCTGGGGCTCACTTATCAGACCTTAAATCCTAGTAAAAAACGCTGAACACGCGAGTG
>JAZQTY010000005.1:0-14850 GCA_045631025.1 Eubacteriales bacterium | reverse complement strand
CCGCTCTTTACGCCAAGACGGCTGCAGTACTCGTCCCAAACGTCACCCCAAGGATAAGATTTAAGCTCCTCCTGACGCAAGAACAGCTCGGTGTACTTGCCCTCGTCCTGAAGCTTTTTGAATTCAGCGTGAGGTGTGAGCATAGCGATAAGCATAGCCTTACGGAAGTTACGAAGTCCTATCGTCCAAGCCGCGATGCGGTTGATGCTTGCATCAAAGTAGTCAAGCGCAATAGCAACGTCGTCAATGCGTCCGCTTGCAACTATCTCCTTTGCGATCTCCTTGGTCTCGTCGTCAAGTCTTACAACGTGGTCGGAATCCCAACGAACGGGGCGCGTTACGTGAAGCGCGATCTTCGGAGCGAACAAAAGCATTGAGGAAATCTTGTCGGATACCATCTCGGTGGGGTGATAGTGACCGTTATCCATAAGCGGAACTATGCCTCGGCTGAGAACGTATCCCATTCCGAATTCAGCAGAGCCTACCGTGCAGGACTCAAGTCCGATACCGAACACCTTGGATTCGAGAGTTACGTAAACCTTGCTCTTATCGTAGCCGATACCTAAAATTTCGTCAAGCGATTTTATAAATCTTGCGCGAGGTCCCATTCTGTCGGCTGGAATATCCTTAAAGCCGTCGGGAATCCAAATGTTCATAACGCAAGGAATGCCCGTTTCGTCTGCAAAATACTCCGCGATACGAACGCAAGCCTGACCGTGACGTACCCAAAAGGATCTGATCTCCTCGTCAGCAGACGCGAGAGTAAGTCCGTTTGCCTTGGGATGAGAGAAGAATGTGGGGTTAAAGTCAATTCCCATTCCTCTCGCCTTTGCAAACTCTACCCACTTTGCAAAATGCTTGGGCTCAAGAGCGTCGCGATCAACGAATTCGCCCTTATCAAATATTGCGTAGCAAGCGTGAAGATTGAGCTTGTGCTTACCGCCGTCAAGTGACAGCACCTTGTCAATATCAGCCATAAGCTCGTCGGGAGTTCTTGCGCGTCCGGGATAGTTACCCGTCGTCTGAATGCCACCCGTAAGCTCGCCCTCGGTATCAAAGCCCTTAACGTCGTCGCCCTGCCAGCAGTGCATGGAAACGTTTACGTCCGCAAGCTCCTTGAGCACCTTTTCGGTATCAATTCCGATACCTGCGTACTTTTCTTTTGCAAATTCATATGCTTTAGTCATTTTTATATACCTCCAAAATTATATTTTCTTTACGTCAAACGAATTAAATACTGCTTCTCTTGCTTCGCTTATGCTTGCGAAAATGTCGGTTGCGAGCATCTGCGCGAGAAGATTTCCGATGGCAGTCGCCTCGGTAGGACCTGCGTATACGGGAATATCTATAAGAGCTGCAGTAAGCTGACTAAGATAGTCGTCCTTACTTCCGCCTCCGATTATGTGGAGTGCGTCAAGGGGCTTTCCGGCTATACTCTTAAGGTCTGCAATCGTTTTTGCGTAGTAATCCGCAAGGCTGTGATATACGCAACAAACGAGCTCTCCGAGAGGCATATCCACCGTTCCGCAATAGTCGTTGATTGCTTTTATCATACTCTTTGGTGCGAGGAAAGAGCCGTCGTTTACGTTTATACGGTACTTCGTGTCTCCAACCTCCATAGCAAAATTGCAAAGGTCGTTAAAGGAATACTTGCCGCCAAGCTCCTTTTTTATCGACTGGATTATCCAAAGTCCCATTATGTTAGTAAGATATCTGAATCTATGATCCACTCCGCCCTCGTGAGTAAAGGACTTCTCCATGGAAGCTATCGATGCGTTGGGAGCGAGTCTTTCGATTCCCATGAGAGACCACGTACCCGAGCTTAAGTATATTGCATTTTCGGAGTTCGTGGGCATAGCCAAAACTGCCGAGCCCGTGTCGTGTGACGCGGGGTGGATAACCGTCAAGTCGTAGCCGACCTCCGCCTTTATCTTATCGGTAAGCGTTCCCAAGGTTTCGCAAGGCATTGAAAGCTTGCCAAAAAGCTTTTTGGGGTAGCCGAGCTTCTCTATAAGCTCCATATCCCACTCGCCTGTCTTAAGATTTACGAGTGCGCCCGTAGTTGCGTTCGTGTACTCCTGATGAGCAACTCCCGTAAGAACGAATCCAAGATAGTCGGGAATCATCAAAAGCTTGTCAGCCGATTCAAGAGCCTCGGGACGGTGCATCTTGTCCGCCATAAGCTGGAATACGGTATTATAATCAAGTCTTTGAATACCCGTGCGTTCGTAAAGCTCCTCTTTGGAAACTATTTTATCGACCTCCGGCATAGCAAGCGCGTTTCTCGCATCGCGGTATCCTATTGCGTCGCCGATAACGTTGCCATCTTTGTCAAGAAGAACGTAGTCTACGCCCCACGTGTCAATTCCCATGTATGAAGGGATTTTCCCAATCTCCTTACAACGCTTCATTCCCGCAATAACGCTTGCAGCAAGACTCTCGTGATCCCAGCAAAGGTGTCCGTTCTTTTCCGTCATGCCGTTCGCGAAACGATAAACCTCCTCAAGCACGATCTTTCCGTTTTCAATCCAGCCGAGTATATGACGTCCGCTGGACGCGCCTATGTCAATCGCAAGGTAATAAGTAGTCATACATTAAACCTCCAAAATATATAAAATTCCTGCGTAACTACCGATTATATTGTATCATATTACCATTACTATATTAAGGTTGATTTTTAACTTAAAATGTGTCTTTTTTTGCTCTCGGGTATTGAAAAAAGGTTAAATTTGTGGTACAATTACGGTATAAAGCTTAAGCGAGGAACATATGAGAGAAGAAATCATAAAAAAGCTGTCCGTTCTTACGGCAGAGGAGCTTGAAAGCACGCCCGACGTTCAAAAAGGGCGATATTCAAAATCGGGAAGATTCATAATTGAGCGACGAACCGTATCGGATATTTCTACGGGAGATCAAACTGCTCCTATTTGTCTGCGCGCCCATCCGCGCTTTTATCCCTTCTCCGAGCATACGCACGACTATATTGAGATAATGTACGTCTGCGCGGGTAGTATAGTACACGACATAGACAAAAAAAGCGTAAGCGTTTGCGCGGGAGAGCTACTTATGCTCGGAGTGAATGCCAAGCATTCTATCAGACCACCCTCCGCCTCCGACATCGGAATCAACATAATTATTTCAACGGAGCTTTTTGAAACGATGCTCGGCTCGTTGCGTCAAGACGCGTCGGTGAACACGAAATATTTTGAAACGCTGCTGGACAAAAATGAAACTCGCCACCGCCTCTTCCGTTGCTCACAAAGCTTACCGATACAAAATCTTATGGAGAGCCTGATTTTTTCTCACCTTTTCATGGAATTCTCTGACGAATATCTGTTAGAGCAATCAACAAAAATGCTACTCTACTATCTATCCGCCGCTGACAATACTGCAGAAGCAAGCGAGGAGCTCTCCTATGCGGAGCAAATGAAGCGAAAGGTCAGCAAATACGTGCGAACCTCGTACGGCACGGCAACCCTCACGGAATGCGCAAAAATGCTCGGACTTTCCCCTACCTATTTAAGCCGTTGGGTTTGCTCGTCCTTTGACGCAAGCTTCAAGGAGCTTCTTATGAATGAAAGATTTTCCGTCGCCTGCGATCTTCTGCGCAACACGGACACCCCAATAGGCGACATAATTACGCATATAGGATACGAAAACAGCAGTTATTTTCACAGAGAATTTAAAAAGAGGTACGATACGACTCCCAACGCTTACAGAAAAAAATTCAAAAATTCTTCCAAGTAATAAATTAAAGTTTTACAAAAATCGAAAAAACCAACGCCGAAGCAATCACGCTTCGGCGTTGGTTTTTATATTATAAGCTTAATCGTCATTTTGAACGGGAAGCTCGTTTTTAGCTGCCGCCATGCAAGCGAACACGCCTGCAACGACCAATACGACGAATCCCACTATTGCAAATACCATATTGAATGCTACGGGCATTGCCGTGAAGAGCGATACCATATTCGCGATAAGTAATGCGGGAAGAATTCCAAGCGCTATGTTTTGAGTTGCCTTGTAGATCATACCTGCAACGAAGGTTGCAACTGCGATGAACACGATTATAATCGCTACGCAGACGTATCCCCTGATCATTCCGGGAATTCCTGCGAAGATCTTAATGGACTCAAGTCCCGACATTTCAGCCGCAAGATCAAGCTTCGTCCATGCGTTAACGAGTCCAACATTTTCAAGAAGCGCTGAAAATCCGCTCATCTTGGAAAGAATTGCAAATACTTGAGTAATTCCAAAGCCTGCTGCGGTAACCACTGCCTCGCATATTACAAAGAACACGGTCGGAAGAACGTTTCTTGACTTTGCGGAAACGCCAAGCTTGCGAAGCATGAACGTTCCGAAATAGTAGTATACGAATACGAACATCGCAATCGAGGTAAGCACGTCAAAGAGCATGTAGAGCTGCTCGGTATCGAAAATTCCGCCGAGGGTGAATACCACCGGTATAACGCATGCAACAACGAGAGCGATACCGGCTATCAAGCCCTCAACGCGCATCTTGTCGGTAGGAATTTCTTTTCTTAAAAGTCTGTTGACTCTCATCATGAGGAACACGAGAAGGATCACAACTGCCGCAGTAATAAGAAGCGCTACAAGTCCGTTTCCGGGAACCGGCGTTTTCTCACCGTTAAGTCTGCCGCCTGCCGCCAAAATTGCGTTATCCTTTGCAATCTTTATGCTGTTTGCAACGGTTCCGACTACGTTATCAGCAACGATACGAATACCGATCACAGCGCAAAGAAGTCCTACGACCTTTCCCTTGGACCAGCTCTTAATGCCGAAGTCCTCAAGGGATTTCTGATAATACTCGGGAGAACACATCTCGTTCTTTCCGCTTACTATCTCCGCCTTGTCAGCAACGTCAAGAGTCTTGCAGACAGCTCTGTCAAATACGAGATAAAGTATCTCGGAAGCAAGCATTACACCGGTACCTATTATTGAGAAAAGTACGAATGCAAACTCACCGATGCCTGCGTTATACATAACGAGCGCACCCCAGCATACGAAAACGAATGCAGCGACAGCCATTATGAGAGGTATCTTATGCGAGAAGGTAGCGTGCGTCGTAAAAGTAAGTCTTGCGATATTCTCCTGCAAATAGAGATACGCAACGCCGATACCGATAGCCAACGCGACAGCCGCGATAATAACGGAGAGGTCGGTGGGGTTCTTTCCAAAGAACTCTCCGCAGTACGCGAAGTAAACGAGCGTAAGCATTACTCCGCCTGCAAGGCTTATCAGCGAAACGAATTGAGTCAAATTAACGAATTTCTTTTCGCCTGCGGTATAGCTTCTTACGCGGGTGAAGAACAGATTGAGAAGCATAAAGCCCACGCAAATGAAGAATACGGGGTATACGAGAAGAAAGCTCAAATCAAGCTCAATTGCGACTATGGGAAGGAAAGCGGTTATAGGCAGCAATATCTTCGTGCTGTAATACAATCCCTCGGTAAGGCTCTTGTTATGCGAGCCCATCGCAAGTCTCTCTGCCGTCGGCTTCTTAAACGCTCCCGCTGCCGCATAAGGCATAAGCGCTGCGGGAAGCAAGCAAAGATTAAAAATAAGATCCAAAAAGTCAACTGAATTGAAAACGCCAACGAGCGCTACAACCAATATGACCACCATGTAAACAAGGCTCAGGTAGTTCTGAAAAACACAGGCGCGCGTTACTTTTCTGCCGACACGGCTTACGCTTGCAGAACTGTTGAGAATTTCTTGGTTTTGCATCATGTTACCTCTTACTGTGAATTTTAGTCATAATAATACTGTATTATTCTATCACACAACACGGTGTTTTGTCAAGTCTAATATGAACATATTTTTATTTTTTGGCATTTTTTAAAATTTTGGGCACAAAAAACAGCGAAATGCACAAAATCGAGGCTTCCCCTATCGTTCTCCCGAAGGCAGTAGTTTTGTTTTGCGGGGCAAAATACAGTTTTTTGTCTCAACCGTATATTTGTCGCAGCCCATTCTCGTTCTTACTATAACTGTCATTGTAATTATCAGTACCAATATCAATACCAATATCAATATCAATATCATTATTATTATCATTATCATTATCATTTAGGGTTTTCAAAAAAACCATGTGGTTTTTAAAAAAAACGTTCGGTTTCCGAAAAAACCGTTCGGTTTTTAAAGCTTGACGATAAATATTTTTTGTTTTTTGGCAGTCGTTGGCAGTTCCTGTCAGGGTTTGGCAGAACAAACGGGCGTAAAATACAGGTGTCACGGACGGAGAATCGGACGAAAACGTGAAGAAGCGCAAAGAAAGGAGAAAAGAATGCCACAAAAAGTCACGAACAGTAAAAGCAAAATTAAAAGTCTTTTAGACAGTGGGAAGCTTTTTCGCACGGCAGACAAGTACATCGAGTCCTGCAGAGCAGCCCCGCGCGAGGACGGCGCCAAAGCAAAACGGCAATACCGTTTTCCAAATCTTGCGGGCTTTTGCAGGTACGCCAAAGCCGGGCTTTCGGACCTGATGGAGCTACGGACGAGTGATCCCGACGAATACGATCGGCTTATCGCAGTTTTTGAGGACGAGGCTCTTAACGCAGATATCTCCCCCAATCTGCTCTCGACCTACATGAAAAAGCGACTGCTTTACGTATGCGATGAGGAAGGCGCGCAACAAATCGGAGAGGTCAAATATTGTTTTGAGCACGACGTCTATGCCGACGGTGAATAACGACGAGAAAATTCTGATAAGCGGGAAGCCCACTCCAAAGCAAAAGCTTTTCTTTGATTCACGCGCTCGCTTTACCGCGTACGGCGGCGCAAGAGGCGGAGGCAAATCATGGGCACTCCGAAGAAAGCTCGTTGCCATGTGCCTGCGCTACGAGGGGCTTCGCTGTCTGCTCGTCAGAAGAACGCTTCCCGAGCTTCGCTCCAATCACGTTATTCCCTTTCTGCGAGAATACGGAGAACTCGTAAAGTATTCGGAAAGCGAAAAATCTCTTTCTTTCCCCAACGGAAGCAAAATCCATCTCGGCTATTGCAGCTGCGACCGAGACGTTCTTCGCTACCAAGGGCAGGAATACGACGTAATCGCCATTGACGAAGCAACGCACATGAGCGAATTCCGCTTTTCTATCTTCAAGGCTTGCTTGCGCGGCACGACCAACCGCCCAAGGCGAATGTATCTCACCTGCAATCCCGGAGGCATCGGACACGCATGGGTAAAGCGTCTGTTCGTAGACAGAGAGTTCCGAGAGGGTGAGCGCCCGGAGGACTACGCGTTTATTCAAGCGCTCGTTTTCGACAACGAGACACTTCTAAAAACGGATCCCGAATACGTTTCCTCTCTTCGCACTCTTCCCGAACGTCTGCGAGAGGCTTGGCTTTACGGAAAATGGGACGTTTTTGAGGGACAGTTCTTCCCCGAATTCGACGAGAGAAAGCACGTATGCAATCCCTCGGATATTCCCGAATACGTCACCTACTTTATTTCGTTCGACTACGGCTTCGATATGCTGGCGGCTTATCTTATGGCGGTCGATACCGACGGCAATCTATACGCCGTCGCGGAAAGATGCGTTTCCGGGCTTACGCTTAAGGAAGCCGGCGAGGCTGTTGCCGCTCTTTGCCGAGGACGCACCGTACAGTTTGCGGTCGCCTCTCCCGACCTTTGGAATAGACGCCAGGACAGCGGAAGAAGCGGTTTTGAGATAATGCAAGCAGTAACGGGCATGCCACCCATGCTTCCCGCCGATAACCGTCGCGTTCCCGGCTGGCGAATGCTCAAGCAGTATCTCGCCGCAAAGGACGGCTCTCCCTACGTACGTATAAGCCGTAACTGTCCCGAGCTTATTCGCTGTCTGCCCGCATTGCTTTTCGATTCGTCAAAAAGCGAGGACGCCTCAAGCGAGCCCCACTCGGTCACCCACTCTCCCGAGGCACTGCGCTACGCCGTTATGAGTCGCTGCTCCCCGCCCGTCGAGCGCGAAGCTCCTTCCTTCTTTATATTACCTCGCAAAAAGGTTTCGTTCTTCGACTGAATTCTTCGTCCGTGACAAGCGAAAACACATAAAAGTGAGGTGAAAAATCATTTCAAGCAACAAAAAAGAGTTCTCCCTGCCCCTTGGCGGTATACGCGCAGTGGGAACGAAGGACTATACCGAGGGAGACGCCGATATAGTCAATTTCAGAATTCTTCCCGACGGTACGTTAAAAAAGCGCGCCGGCTTCCGCAAGCTTACCTCCTTGCCAAGCGCCGTCCGTGCAGTTTGGTCGGGCAAGCTCGACGGAGAATCAACGCTGTTCGTCCTTGCGGGAAGCAACGTGTATTACGTAGAGCCTAACGACGGTACCGCCACGTTGATTTCCAAAATATCGAATTCCGGTAAAAACGCAGATTTTTTCTACTACCAACGCTCTCTGTTTTTAATCGACGGCAGCGAGATATATTCCGTGAGCAAAAGCGACGTGCGATTCGCCGTCGGCTACGCGCCGCTCATCGGCAAGGATTGGAGAGAGGACGAGATAGGTAAGATCAACGAGCCGAGAAACGTTCTTACTCGGCGCGCCCGTATAAGCTACCTCATAGAAAAAAGCACCGCCTCGACGCTCTACACCGACGGCGCTATCAGCTCCATAGAAGCGGTTTACGTAAACGGCGTTCTTCTTGGCTCCGACAAGTATATGATAAGCTCAACTCCGGGCGTGGTAATCGTATCCGGACTCAAGCAAAATGACCGAGTTGAGCTTTACTTTACCTATGCATCGGGGTTATCTGCAGAAAATCTCGCAGCTAACACGCGTGCCGCCGTTTTCGGAGGAATAAGCAACAGCCGCCCGTTTCTTTTCGGCGGAGACGACGGCGCACTCATGTATAGCGGAGCGCACGTTTCGGGAAGTTCTCTTGCCGATTGCAAAAGAGTATATCCGGACAGCGACGCCATATATTTCCCTCTCGGCTACGAATTCACCGTAGGCGACGGAAGATATCCTATCTGCGCAGTAGGCCGTCACTTTGACCGTCTGCTTATATTCACCGAGGGTGGCGTATGGATGGCAGACAGCTCCTCCTGCGGCATTGAGGAATTCCCCGTTATGAGTATCAACACCTCAACGGCTATCGTATCCCACGGAAGTATTGCTATGATGGGAAATTCGCCGTGCGCCGTAGGAATTGACGGAGTATACGCTTATACCGCTAACACGGACGAGCTTGACGAGTGCAACGCGTATTCGATTTCAGACTCCGTGCTTCCCTTTCTATCGGATGACGTTTTAAAAAGCGGAGGGCTGTACCACTACGCAAAGACCAACGAGCTGCTTCTGTACTCCGCAGGGACGGATACGGTATGGGCGTACTCCATACCCACCTCCCGCTGGACTCGCTATACGGGAATACGCGCAGATCGCTTTTTCAATCTTGAGGGCGAGGCCGCGTTCACCTACGGAAAAGACATATTCGTTTTCGACGAAAATCTCACTGCGGACGAAAACGAGCGCAACGTACAAGCTTACGTACTTACGCACTGCCTCTCCTTTTCAACAGAAAGAAAAAAGCGACTTTCCCACGTCACGGCGGAGCTCTCCGACGGAGATATTTCCTACGGTTTTTTCTTCGACGGTGAGGACACCCCGTCAACGTCTCTCACGCTCTGCGGCAATGAAAAGCATGAGCTCGTCCGTCATAAAAGGATAAGAGCAAAAAGATTTAACAGCGTCAGCGTCAAAATTTCGGCTGGCGGCTTAACGCAGCAAAGGATAATTTCTGCGCGTCTCGGTACGAAGTGATCCTTTTAAGCAAAAGAATATCAACAGAAAGGAAGAAACATGAATTACCACAAAAGTAAGGCGTGGCGACAGTACGAGGCAGGAAAGGCGTACAAGCGCCGTATCGGACTCTACGAGACCACGCGCAAAAATCAAGCCTTTTACTGCGGCGAGCAGTGGAGCTCAAGCGACAGTCGGGAGCTGCCGCACCCCGTCTTTAACATTATAAGACGAGTAGTGGATTATCTCGTTTGCTCGGTTGCATCGACCAACCTATCCATCAGCTTTACTGATGAAAACATGCCGTTTTGCGATGCCGCCGCACAGGAGCGCTCCCGCACTCTTATCGCGACGCTGAATGAAAATACCGCGTACCGTTGGGAAAGGTCCTCGATGGACTCAAAGATCTTCACTCTCCTGACGAACGCCGCAGTAGTCGGTGACGGCGCTCTCTATTGCTATTGGGACCCCAACGCCAACGGTGCGGGAGAATACGGCGGAGATATCGTCACGGACGTTGCGGACGCGACCTGCATCTTCCCCTCCGACGTCAACAAAAGCGACATTCAGTCGCAGGAGTACGTCATAATATCCGGACGAAGCTCCGTTTCCTCGCTTCGCCGCGAAGCGCGCCAAAACGGAGTTTGCGAGGACGACGTCTTAAAAATAGTCAGAGACGACGATTTCGTAAGGTCCGGCATTCACAGCAACCTTGAGCTTGAGGGCGATGACGAGGAAAAAGCAACCTTCATTATTAAATTCTGGCGCGAGGACGGAAGCGTTTGCTTTGAAAAGTCCACTCGAGAATGCGTTATAAAGCGCGCTCGCACCGGCTGCCGCCTCTACCCGATAGTTACCTTCAGCTGGACTCGCTCCCAAAACAGCTTTCACGGCACCTCGCCCGTAACGTCTATGGTACCCAATCAAAAGTTCATAAACAGAGCTTACGCGATGGCTATGAAGCACATGACGGACACCGCATTTTCCAAGGTCATTTACGATAAATCCCGCATTCCCGAATGGTCTAACGAGATCGGCGAAGCAATCGCTGCCATGGGTGGCGGCAACATTTCCGATGCCGTTTCCGTCGTCGGGACGGGAAATATGCAAAACGGATTTATGGACCTCATAAACAGCGCCGTAACCTTGACAAAAGAGCTTATGGGCGCAACGGAATCCGCGCTTGGCAATATGGAGGCGAGAAACACCAGCGCAATACTCGCTCTCCAGGAAACCTCCCGAATAGCGCTTGACAACGTGAGATACTCGTTCTACGAGGCAATCGAGCGACTCGCCGCTATCTGGGCTGATATGATCTGCGCCTACTACGGCGACGACCGTCTGATTCTTTGCGGCACCGGCAATGACTTAACGGCAAAACATATAGACGTTTCTCTCTTGAGACGCGCCGCCGTTACCGCTCGCGTCGACGTCACGGAAATATCAAGATTCAGCGCCTCTGCATCGCAAAATATCCTCGACAAGCTACTTGAAAAGGGATACGTTTCTCCCGCAGAATACGTGCGCAGACTACCCGCCGGACTTATTTCGGACAAGCAATCGCTTATCGAGCAAATCGAAAGCAGAAAGGACGTAACTTATGAACGAATTGATCAACCTAACTGATTCTCCCGAACGTAACGATCTCCTTGATAGCGTCGTAGACGAGGATGTCTCCGACCTAACCGACGGAGCTTCGAATGAGATTGAGCCTACCGGCGAGGACGAAAGCACGGCGCTTGAGATAACTGCGCTCCGAGAAAAAATACGCGAGCTTAACGAGCGCCTCGAGGCGCAAGCCGCAGAGTCGCAGAAGATCTCCGAGCAGCTTGGCGAGTTCTACGACGTATTTCCAAGCACAGACGTAAAATCGCTTCCCGACAGCGTTTGGGAAAGCGTCCGCGCCGGGAACTCACTCGCCGCCTCCTACGCGCTCTACCGCCAAAGAGTATATCAGCGCACGGAAGCGGCAAAGGCAGTTAACGAGCGCAACGTCGGAACTTCAAGCGGACGCATCGGAACGGGCGCCGAAAAAGAATACTTCTCTCCCGACGAGGTCAAAAGCATGTCACGGGGAGAGGTTAAGGCTAACTACTCTAAAATAATCGAATCCATGAAAAAATGGAACTGAAAATTTTAAAACAATTTTATTTAATTTAATTAAGAAAGGAATTATTTATTATGGCAATTACAAACTTTATACCCACAATTTGGAGTGAAAATCTCTACAACGCTCTTGACAAGGAGTACGTCGCAGTTGCTCACTGCAACAGAGAATACGAGGGAGAGATCAAAAACAGAGGCTCCGTCGTAAAGATCTGCGGTGTTGGAAACATCAACGTAACCGATTACACCAAGGACACCGATATGGATAATCCCCAGAGTCTCTCCGACACGGTAACGGAGCTCTGCATTGATCAGGCAAAGTGCTTCAATTTCCAGATCGACGACATTGACCGCACGCAGTGCACGCCCCGCCTTATGGATGCCGCTATGAAAATAGCTGCTGACAGCCTCTCAAATGCTGCAGATAAGTACGTTTTCAAGGTTGCCGCCACCTCATCCGCTATTAAAATAGACGCCGATAACACCCCCGAGGGTCTCGTCGAGAGTATTATCTATGCGCGTGAAAGACTCTACGAGAATAACGTTTCCGATAGCAGCGGATTAGTGCTTGAGGTGACTCCCTTCGTTGGAAGCATCCTTCTTAGAGCCAAGATTTTGCTCGCGAGTGACAATACCGAAGTCCTTGAGAACGGATGCATCGGCAAAATCGCCGGATGCAAGGTATTCATCTCCCCGAACGTAATGATCGACGATACGGACGGAGATCCCATTCACAAGTGCGTAATGCGTACTACCCGCGCTATTGCCTTTGCAGAGCAGCTCTCCGAGATCGACGCATACCGTCCTGAAAAGAGATTTGCGGATGCCGTCAAGGGACTTCACATATATGGCGCCAAGGCGGTTTACCCCAAGGAAATGATTATCATCAACGTTACTGCTTGATCTGCACGGAGGTAACACATGACCTGTAAGGACGTTTACCGCAACGCTCTGGCAATCCTTGCAGAAAGTATGGTACAGGGTGACAACGAGGATTTTGAGGAAAGAGCTCCCTTCCTTTTAGCCAACTTCTGCACCGAGCTCTTTGATAGAGATTCTGCAATGCGCCATTTCCTCGGAGAGGCGCAGGGCGAGGAGCTTGAATCTGCCTTTCTCCCACTCGAATCGGAGTTCCCGCTACTCGCACGATTTGCGCCAGCGGCTGCTATCTATCTTGCCGCGATGCTTATTGCCGACGATAATCAGGAGTTCCACGAGAAGCTCTACGAGCGCTATTGCGATACGATAGCCTCGGTCTGTGAGAATATAAGCGCAATATCCGAGAAGATATTGAATAGGTATTTTTACGACTGATAAAGGCAATAAAAAAACCTGCCGAGAAGGTTCGCTTTCTCGGCAGGCGATTTTTATATTATTCAACTGATTCCGTACGTGCATTCGGAATTATTCCTACAAGTCCTATCGGATATGTCTTTTTCAACTCGCATAAATATTGCAAATCTCTCTCCTGCAAAAGTGGGGTAACGAAGCATTCTCGGTTCCCTAAAAGGCATATTTCCTTTACCGTTTTGGGTGGTATACGAGAATCTACGATCAAATATATTCTCGCGGGGAGCGCACGCATGACAAGATATTTCAAAAGCCCCGCGACACACTCCGAGCCGTTTGAAAGCTCAAACGCAAACTTGACAGTGTTGCTTTTTTCAGCATATATAATCTCACAGACGAGCTGACACAAAAGCAAATTATTTTCCATATTATTGCATTTTTCGCCGCGATGATTTTTTTCTATAACCGTTTTGGCGGAATATCTGTCCGGGCGTTTAAATTCACCGTCAAAAAAGCTTACATGTATTGGAACACCGAGCTTTTTCGTTTCTTCGCATTCACCTGTAATCAAAGCTTTGTACGAAATAATATCCGTCATTTCATTAAAAAAATCATCAGTGATATTATTCCATTCAAAAGACGGCTTATAGTTGTCTTTTTCGTCACCGCATTCAAAATAAATCAACTCGTCATTCAACCGATTTGCGCTTGCATATTTTTGCCATATATATTCTGCAGAGCACTTCTCAATTTGCTCAAATGTCAAGCTTTCTCCAATGGCGGCGCATAGTTTTTCGCAGCAATCCCGAGCATATTCATTGTCACCAAAAAGCGCTAACGTTTTCTTCCACTCCCTGAATTTTTCAAAGTCCGAGGCGTTGCCGCTTATGTATTTGTCGTCACAGCCACACAAACGCATCGACTCCGTTATACCGTCGTCATGCATATATTCCCAAACGTTTTCCGTCATAATATCACCGCCCTTTCTACCGTTATAACCGATTTATTCCGATTTTTTAATAAAAAACCGCATTACAGTACCAAAGCTGGCTAATGCGGTTTTCGTATTTTACTTTCCAAGAGATTTTTGTCTGCGAATATCCACTCCAGTAAAGAGGAGAGGCATATATTCACCGAACACTCTGCTATGTATGCGCTCACTGTAAGTAGCGATAATGTCACTTGCAGTAAGATTGGTATTGATAATCGTACACTTTCGATTGTTTATTCTGGTATTTATTACCTCGTAGAGATACGCTTGCGTAAATTTATTCACAACCTCCGTACCCAAATCGTCAACAATGAGCAGATCGCAATCGTAATATCTTTGAGTATCGTTTGAATACGATGACACACCGCCGTTACCAAAGCGTTTCTCCTCAAAATCTCCGAGCATCGAGATCGAGCTTACGTATAGCACGTCAAAACCACGCTCAATTACCCTTTCTGCAACCGCAGTTGAAAGATGCGTCTTTCCAAGCCCGGTCGTACCCAACAGCAAGAAGCTTGAATACGTATCCGCAGAAAATCCGTCTGCGAACTGCTTTAGGGTGCGAACGTTTCTTTCCATTCTCGCCCTTGAGCCGTCCTCGGCATCGTAGTATTCAAGAGAGAGATTATCGAATCTCTGCTTACCGATAAGCCCTCCGAGACCGGATGACTCAAAACCTGCGCGAACAAGAGCCTTTTTCATACAGTCGCACATAACCG
>JAZQTY010000004.1:0-4612 GCA_045631025.1 Eubacteriales bacterium | reverse complement strand
GCTTGCGAGCTCGTTGAGCTTCTCGGCGCGGGCGAGGTTGTAAACGACACCATCGACGTTTACCCCACCAAGGCAGAGCCCGTCGCGCTCAAGTTTGACGCAGACAGAATCAACGCCTTCCTCGGAACGGACGTTTCCGAGAAGGAAATGAAGGATATCCTCACGACGCTTGAATTCACCTTCGACGGCGACAAGGTCATCGCTCCCTCGTTCCGCGCCGACATCGGCTGTATGAACGACGTTGCAGAGGAGATCGCAAGAATTTACGGCTACAACAAGATAAAATCCACCCGCATCAAGGCTGAAACCACGCAGGGCGGACGTACCCCCAAGCAGAAGTTCGAGGTCGATACCGAGAACCTTATGTGTGGCATGGGAATGTACCAGATACAAACCTTCTCGTTCATCAGCCCCAAGTATTACGATAAGGTAAGGCTTCCTGCCGACAGCGCTCTCCGCAATTCCGTCGTTATCTCCAACCCCTTGGGCGAGGACACGAGCGTAATGCGTACCACCGCGCTTCCCTCTATGCTTGAGGTCTTGGCTCGTAACTACAACTTCAACAACACAAACGTTAAGCTCTTTGAGGTTGCAACGGTTTATATTCCCACAACTCCCGATACGCTCCCGAACGAAAACAAGACGCTTTCCGTCGGTATGTTCGGAAACTGCGATTTCTATACCGTAAAGGGCGCTTGCGAGAACGTTATGAAGCTTGCGGCTATCAAGGACTTTGACGTTGTCAGCTGCTCCGATAACCCCTCCTACCACCCCGGCAGATGCGCAAAGCTTTGCGTAGGTGACAAGGTGATCGGCGTATTCGGTGAGGTTCATCCTCTCGTTCTTAAGAACTACGACATCGACGTTCCCGTATACGCAGCCGAACTCGATTTCGACGCTATCTTCGATATGATGGATCCCAACAAGCTCTATACTCCCCTGCCAAAGTATCCCGCTACCACCCGTGACTTCTCCTTCGTATGCGAAGAAGCGCTTGAGGTCGGAACGGTATTCAAGGTTGCTAAGAAGGCAGGCGGCAAGCTCGTCGAGGACGTTGCTCTATTTGATATTTACAGAGGCCCGCAGGTTGGTGAGAACAAGAAATCGGTTTCTATAAGAGTTACGCTCAGAGCCGCTGACAGAACACTCACCGTTGAGGAGGCTGAAAAGACTGCCTCGAAGATCCTTAAGGCACTCGAAGCAGAGCTTGGAATCACGCTCAGAGGTTGATTATGGAAAAGCATAAGCTTGACAGAATAAACGAGCTTGCTAAAAAAAGCAAGCAGGAGCCTCTTACCGATGTCGAAAAGGCAGAGCAAGCAGAGCTTCGTCAGGAGTATATAAACGAAATACGCGCGTCCTTCGGCGCTATGCTCGATAACACCGTAATTCAGTACCCCGACGGCTCACGCAAGAGTCTAAAAAAGGATAAGTAAAATCAATACAAAAGGAGCTATCTCAAGATTTTGCGATAGCTCTTTTCTTTTTATCAACAAATTGGAGGGGTTCTGCGTCGCAAGTTCAACATAAAACAAATAAGGGTACGCTAAAGCGTACCCTTGCTTGTTTGGTGCGAGAAACGGGACTTGGGAACCTGGCTTTGCGCGCATATGCTGTTCTACTCAAAAGTAAGTTCAGCGCAAAGCGTTCCAATTCTGCGAATTGGAGGGATTCTGCGTCGGCAAGTCCAACATAAAACAAGCAAGGGTACGCTAAAGCGTACCCTTGCTTGTTTGGTGCGAGAAACGGGACTTGAACCCGTACGGTGTAACCACACGCCCCTCAAACGTGCGCGTCTGCCAGTTCCGCCACTCTCGCATATCGGTTGCCCCGTAGGCAACACATATATTATACACTTTTTTTTCAAAATGTCAATACCTTTTTCGGATTTTTTTTGAGATTTTTTTATTTTTTTCATTGATTACAAAAGAACGTGCAAAATATATATTTTTTATGTATAAAATTGCTTTATTCATATCCTCCTTTAAGACATAATATTATTTCTTGTATTTTTATTTTTGCGAGGTAAGTATGAAATTGCGCTGTAAAATATCCGTCGGTGTTTTGGCGATAGTTATGATGATAACATTGTCTATTGCCTCCCCGCACTTTTTTCTCCCAATGATCTGTGCTGTCGCAATACACGAGCTCGGTCACCTCATTTTAGCTAAAATATGTAAAATTCAGCTTCGTGAACTAAAGCTCGGAATCTTTGGAGCGGCGCTCTCTCCGCAAAATTATTTATATTCCTATAAAAAAGAAATTCTATTGTGCCTTGGCGGCCCGCTATCAAATTTTTTATCGGCTTTTGCTATATCTTATTTCTTTAATGCCGAGCCGCTTGAATATTTCAAAGAGTGCTCACTTGCGCTTGGAATACTAAATCTTTTACCTATTTCGGGGTTTGACGGAGGCAGGATATTTTCGGCACTTCTCTCCATCTTTTTTCCACCGAACACCGTTCAAACGGTATGCAAGGCAATCTCTTTTGCTTTAATTTTTATATTATGGTGTTTTTCCGTATATCTACTCATAAAAATATCCGCGTCTCTCTCCCTTTTCACGTTCTCCCTTTCCCTTTTTACTAAAATATTTCTTCCCGACGACGTTTGATTTATTAAAGCGCCCGCTGCGCAACTTTTTTGGAGGATTTAGGAGATTTTCAAAGTATAACGGAGAAATCGGGAGATTTTTATAAAAAAATCGCGTGCGGTAGGCTTTAATTAAAATTATTGGCGTTTTTTTAAGAAATTTCGCAAAATATATTGCAATTTGCGTTAATTTCTGTTACAATAGTATTCGAGTCTTTTTACATAGTAAAATCCTCGCACTTTTTATATCACGAAGGAGTTTTTATGTGGAATGAAAACAAAGCTGATAGAATTGAAGAATATTTGTAAATCCTTTGACGGTGAACAAATACTTTCAAACGTTGATCTTTATATTCACGACCATGAGTTTATTACTCTGCTCGGTCCGTCAGGCTGCGGCAAAACTACCACTCTGCGTATAATCGGCGGCTTTGAAGCCCCCGACCAAGGAGAGGTCTTTTTTGACGGAAAAATGATAAATAACGTGCCTGCGCACAAAAGAAACGTTAATACCGTTTTTCAGAGATACGCGCTTTTTCCCCACCTCAACGTGTATGACAACATTGCGTTCGGCTTACGCGTAAAGAAGGTCAAGGAGCACGAGATTGCGGAGCGCGTTAGTGAAATGCTTGCTCTCGTCAACCTTAAGGGCTTTGAGATGCGTGACGTCTCCCTGCTTTCGGGCGGTCAGCAGCAGCGCGTCGCTATCGCTCGCGCACTTATAAATGAGCCCAAGGTCCTTCTTTTGGACGAGCCTTTGGCGGCTCTCGATCTTAAGCTTCGCAAGGACATGCAGGTCGAGCTTAAAAACATTCAGTCAAAGACGGGTATCACCTTTATTTACGTTACGCACGACCAAGAGGAGGCGCTCTCTATGTCCGACACCGTAGTCGTCATGGCTGACGGTAAGATTCAGCAGATAGGAACTCCAACGGATATTTACAATGAGCCCGTTAACGCTTTCGTTGCGGACTTTATCGGCGAGTCTAACATACTTGACGGCATTATGCTCAAGGACTTTTGCGTAAAGTTTGCATCTCACACCTTTGACTGCCTCGACAAGGGCTTTGCTCCAAACGAGCCCGTTGACGTCGTCGTAAGGCCCGAGGACGTTGACGTCGTTCCCGTTGAAAAGGGTATGCTTTCAGGTCTTGTTACCTCCGTTACCTTCAAGGGCGTTCACTATGAGATAATCGTTGACATAGACGGCTTTAAGTGGATGATACAGACGCCCGACTACGTTGCTCCCGACTCCGTAATTGGCGTATATGTCGAGCCCGACGCTATACATATAATGAAAAAATCCGAATATTCCAACATGTTCGGTGACTATTCGACCTTCTCTGATGAAATGGATCATCTTTCGGACGTTACGGAGGACGAGGAAGAATGACGGGAGCTAAAAACAAGAATCGCGCATCGCTGCTTCAGCGATATGCAGCGGCGCCGCATATAGTATGGTCTGTTCTGTTTATTATAGTTCCGCTTATATTCGTAGCTTATTATGCGTTTACGGACACCGCGACACACAGCTTTACCCTCTCCAATATTGCAGCTTTCTTTACGCGAGATTATCTGCTTATATTTTGGAAGTCCGTAAAGCTTGCGCTAATTGCGACCGCAATTTGCCTTTTGCTCGGATATCCTATCGCGTATTTTATAACCATGTGTAAGCCAAGCACTCAAAGGCTGCTGATAATCCTTTTGATGCTTCCCATGTGGATGAACTTCCTTATACGTACCTACGCTATAATGACGCTTCTTCAGGATACGGGAATTATAAACACGTTGCTCGGAAAGATAGGAATTGAGCCTATACACATTATAGGCACGGAAACTGCCGTCGTTATCGGAATGGTATACGACTTCCTTCCCTATATGATTCTTCCGATATACTCCGTTATGGCGAAGATGGATCACCGCCTTATCGAAGCTGCCGCCGATCTCGGCTGCAACGGCTTTGCAATTCTGCGCAAGGTAATTTTTCCGTTGAGCGTTTCGGGCGTTATTTCGGGAGTTAC
>JAZQTY010000003.1:0-3330 GCA_045631025.1 Eubacteriales bacterium | reverse complement strand
GGCGGTCACCAACTGTATCGTGCACGGCTACCGCAACAGCGTCGGCATAATCTACATAACCGTAAGGCTTTGCGAGGGAGGCATCGTCCGCATCGATATACGCGACAAGGGCTGTGGGATCGAGGACGTAAAGCAGGCGCGACAGCCTCTGTATACGACCGATGCCGAGAACGAGCGAAGCGGCATGGGCTTTACCGTTATGGAAAGCTTTTGTGATAAAGTGAGGGTAAGTTCAAAATGTGGGAAAGGTACGACGGTAACGCTGTTCAAGCGCTTACAAAGGAAATAGAGGATACGGCAGAAGCAACAAAAGACACGTCGGAGTTTTCTCGAAACCGAGAATTACTTTTGCTTGCGCGCGACGGAGACGGAGAAAGCGAAACGGCTATGCGCGCCATAAGCGAGCTGGTTGAATTAAATTACGGACTCGTAAAAAAAATAGCCCTTCGCTTTCGCGAACGCGGCGTTGAGCTTGAGGATCTTATTCAAATAGGCACGATAGGTATGATAAAGGCTATTCGCTCCTTTGACACGGAGCGCGGAACCTGTTTTTCCACCTACGCAGTTCCCCTTATTTTCGGTGAAATAAGGCGACATATTCGCGACGAAGGACCTATCAAGGTTGGTCGCGGTGTGCGACGGCTGGGGGCTGAACTTACCATGCACAAGAACAGAATCGTAGCAGAGGAAGGCAGAGAGCCGCATATTTTTGAGCTTGCCGAGCTTTGCGGTGTCGAGCCGCAGGAGGCGGCGATGGCACTTGATGCAATGCTCCCCCCTGCCTCCTTTTCGGACAGCGCGTTTGGGGATGAGGACGGTATCGAGCTTGGAGATACTCTTGCGGATACCGAAAGCATTGCCGAAAACGAGCGATTTATAGACAAGCTCGCTCTTGCCGAGGCTATTGGCAGCATGCCCGTTACGTGGAAAAGAATAATCTCTCTGCGCTACTATCGCGGACTTACACAACAAGAAATCGCAACCGCACTCGGTATTACGCAGGTAAAGGTTTCGAGAGAAGAAAAAAAGATACTCGAATTCCTACGTCGGGAAATGTCTTGAATACGTTTACCGACAAAAATATTTAAATATAAAAATCGCAGGCCGTCCACATGCCTGCGATTTTTTATATTCGTTCGGATAAGCGGCAAACAACGCCGCTTATCCGTCTTTATCATAATTTTTCTATGATTAGTTGTTTGCGTTCTTCATTTCTTCGAAGCACGCGCTGCAGTATACGGGTCTGTCGTTAGAGGGCTGGAAGATAACCTTTGCTTCTCCGCCGCACTTTGCGCAAACCGTAGTGAAGTACTCACGAGGAGCTCTTCCCGCGTTCTTCTTTGCGTCACGGCAAGCCTTGCAGCTCTTGGGCTTGTTCATAAAGCCCTTTTCCTTGTAGAACTTCTGCTCACCTGCGGTGAATACGAATTCGTTTCCGCACTCCTTGCATACAAGAGTTTCGTCAACAAACTCCTCTTCAGTCTCCATACCGACTTTTACTTCTTCGTTCATGGTTTTACCTCGCTTTGTAATTATGAAATGTTTTGCCCTGTTCCGTCAGCTATGGACGATTCTGCGGAGAGCTATATCTGATTCGGTTACCCGCATCATTCAAAATAAATAGATTTATTGGAGCGCCTGTCTTAATTTCTTCCGTATACGGTAAACGGCGTTATTTACGACCTTGCTGCTCTTGCCAATGGAA
The DNA here is from genome assembly GCA_045631025.1 of Eubacteriales bacterium. GTDB lineage: Bacteria > Bacillota > Clostridia > Oscillospirales > CAG-272 > HGM12713. The sequence goes on along the minus strand of JAZQTY010000003.1, from coordinate 1,625 downwards.
TTTCCGATTTCGCCGGCAGTCATTCCCGACATATAAAGGCACCATATACGGTATTCAAGATTGGAAAGGCTCCCTCTTATGACAGAATAGAGGGCGCTCAAGCTTTCCTGTTCCATAATCATAGCGGACGGATCCTCTATATCGTTACCGAGAAACTCATCAAGCGAATTTTCCGAATACCTCTCGCCGCTTCTCTTGATAAGCACTCGCTTTTGCGATATAAGAGCATTGGTTATGCATATCTTGGCATATAAGCCAAACTCAACCTCGTATTGCTCCATGTCATAAGTCAATATGGAGTTGTAAAACACCATCGTCGCCTCTTGGCGCAAATCCTCTGCGTAGACGTCGTACTGCTCTCGGTCCAGCACGGTTGCCAATGAGTTTTCAATAAGCGGGGAGTATTTCGAAAGAAGAATCGAAAATGCCGCCTCATCTCCATTTCGCACTCGGGAAACAAGCTCCGCTATTTCTGTATTTTTAGCAATATCGCTCATGTTTCCTCCGTAAGCCTTGGATATGTAAAACTATCCACATATACTATTATATCATTATTTTACATAATGTCAAGGGTATTTTCAAAAAAACTTTTGTAAAAAAATGACGAAAAACGCGAGCGTTGGTAAAACCTCACATAATCACTCGCGTTTTTTTGTCCATTATAAACACACTCGCGTCAGAGCGCAGTCTAAATATCAGTTAAATATATAGTTGACATTACCGGAAAGCAGCGCCAGCACGCCTCTGTAAAGCGCCTCCGGACGCTCGTAGAAATTCTCCTTCATGCGTTTTGCCCTATCCAAGGAATCAACTATTACAGTTTGTGAGAACATACGCTCTCCATTTTCGGTAAAGCTCGTCTCGATAAGGTATTTCTTGTCCTCGGTCTCCGTAATGTCAAATTTAACGACTACGCCGCGCTTTTTAAAATCGATATAACGGAGCGCCGCAGCAAGAGATTTATCAAGAATACTTGAAAGAATATCGCTCTTAAGCTCACTTGCTACAATAGCGCCGTTCGGTGTCACTTTGTATTTTTCTTCTCCGTCCTCTTCGATCTTTTCGATAAGTCCCGAGTCGAGCAACGAATTAAACGCAACCGCAAAATCAAGATACATTACGTAATCGGTTTGCATTACGATATCATTTATGGTTACGAAATCAACGGGATAATTTATATTCTGCAGCAAATAAAGAACGAAAATCTTTACGTTATTTATGCTTCCGATAGCTGAACTCATACCCTTGCCTCCTTGTTCAAACGCGCACTTGAGAGTAATTTTCTCCGTTACGATAATTATTTTACCATATTTTTTATTTTTTTTCAATATTTTATTTGCATTTTTGAAAAAAATGTGGTATCATATATATATTACACGTTCGAAAGGCTAAAAAATCATGGTAAACATTGCTTTACTCGGCTTTGGTGTCGTCGGAAGCGGCACTGCCGAGGTACTTACTGAAAACAAAAAAATTATAGAGGAGCGTCTTGGTCGCGAATATAACCTGAAATATATTCTTGACTTGCGTGAATTTCCCGACAGCCCCTTCGGAGATCGCGTCGTTCATGATTTCAACACTATACTGAATGACCCGGAGGTTTCCATCGTTGCCGAAATGATGGG
>JAZQTY010000002.1:0-3641 GCA_045631025.1 Eubacteriales bacterium | reverse complement strand
CCCTTCATATCGGGGTGTCCCTGAAGGAAAGAATCAACTTGACGGAGCTTGCAAAGCTCGGCGCGATCAAAAAATCCTTTTTGCGCGAGAGCAGCGTAAAGCGCGGGAGCAGTATGTCCCTTTGAAAGTACGAATCTGTCGCGGTCATCCCATTTAGGATTTTTCGGATCAACGTTCATTTCCACAAAATACAAATAAGTAATAATTTCTGCGATGGAAAGAGAGCCACCGGGATGTCCCGAGCTTGCCGCATGAACTTCCTCGATTATGTCGAGGCGAATTTGCGCGGCGGTTTTTTTGAGTAAATCAAGTTTTGCCTGTTCCATTATTAAACCAGCCTTTCAAATATTTAACATTTATATTATATTACAAAACTCGCTTTAAGTCAAGACCTTATATCTTAACGAAGCCTAATTTTTTTTGAACCTTGCCTAAAGTTCGACGCGCGTAATAAGACGCTTCCTCTGCTCCTTTTTTCATAAGGGCTTCGAGATACGCTTTGTCTGCGGTCAATTCCTTGAATTTTGTCTGAACGGGAGCAAGTGCGTCCGCACAAGCCTCACCAACGGCAAGCTTGAAGTCGCCGTAGCCCTTGCCGTCGAACTCACGCTCAATATCTTCAATAGTCTTACCCGTGAAGCAGGAATAAATAGTCATGAGGTTGTTTATTCCGTCCTTACCGTCTGCGAAGCGTACGCAGGTATCGGAGACGGTAACGGCACGCTTAAACTTACGGATTATGGTGTCCTTATCGTCAAGTATGTAAACGACGGCATTGGTGTTCTCATCGGACTTTGACATCTTCTTTGTGGGGTCAGCAAGTGACATTATCTTCATTCCCGATTTGCTTATTATAGGCTCGGGAACGGTAAAGGTGCCGGGGTATACCTGATTGAAGCGCTCCGCTATGTCGCGGCAAAGCTCAACGTGCTGCTTCTGGTCAATACCTACGGGAACAACGTCCGTTTGATAGAGCAGGATGTCTGCCGCCATAAGAGTAGGATAGGTGAAAAGACCTGCGTTTATGTTGTCAGAGTGCTTTGAGCTTTTGTCTTTGAATTGAGTCATGCGGGAGAGCTCTCCGAAGCCCGTAAAGCAGTTGAGGATCCACGCAAGCTCGGCGTGCTCGTGAACGTGAGACTGAACGTAAAGTGTATTTTTTTCGGGGTCGAGTCCGCAGGCTACGTAAAGAGCGAGCGTTTCGTATGTACGTCTGCGAAGATCGGCGGGTACTTGACGAACGGTTATTGCGTGTTCGTCAACGACGCAGTAGAAGGTTTTATATTTTTCTGAATAAAGAGAAAAATTTTTTATTGCGCCGAGGTAGTTTCCAATGGTGAGGTTTCCGCTTGGCTGAACGCCGGAATAGGAAACGAGTTGTTCGTTAAGCATTTTTTGTCTCCTAAAATATGATATAACAATATGATACCACAAAAAGTCAAAAAAGTCAATCGACTTTATTGACTTTTAAGAGAAAATATGTTATTATATTTGTAAGTTGTTTTTTAGGAGAATTAACTATGATAAGACACGTTGTTATGTGGAAATTCAAGACGGAGGCGGAAGGAAAAATAAAAGAGGAAAATATGCAGACCGTAAAGGACATGCTGTATTCGCTCGTACCCATTATTCCTGAAATCAAGCGAATGGAGATAGGCGCCGACGTTACCCATTCGAGCGCATCAATGGACCTCATGCTTCTTACTGAATTTGATAGCACCGAGGACTTAAAAACGTACGCCGTGCACCCCGAGCATCTTGCCGTTGCTGAATACGTCGGTAAGGTGGTCGATAGCAGAGTAGTATTGGACTGTGAAATATAAGGAGAGAGAAGATGATAAAGATTGAACGCACGTCGGTGATGAACTTTGAAAATGCGATAAGAGGCGCGAGAAACCCGCTCAACAGTTGGGCGAGAATGGATAGCGAGTATGACGAGGACGGCAATTATCTTTTGGGAGAAAACGATCTTTCGCTTGCAGTAAGACTTGCAAAGGCAGGGAACGACCACAGAAAATTTTTGCGCCAGATATTCGTAAGCGTTGATATAACCGCTCCGCTTTATTGGTGGAAGGAATTTGATACTTATAAGGTTGGAACGGTTGCAAATTCGTGTAGTACGATGCATAAAATTCATGCGAAGGCGTTTGAAAGGGAAGATTTTTCCTGCGACAGACTCGACGAGGACGGGCTTCGTGCGCTTGACTCACTTATAGAGTACCTTGAGGGAGAGAGAGTTAAGTTTTGCGAGGATAAGAACAACAAGCAAAGCTGGCACAATATGATACAGCTTTTACCGTCAAGCTACAATCAGATGCGTACGGTAACTATGAACTATGAAAATCTCATAAATATGTATTACGCACGTAAGACTCACAAGCTTGCGGAGTGGCATACGTACTGTGATTGGATCATGTCGTTACCTTACGCGGCGGAGCTTATAGCGGTAAAGGATTAAAAGTTCGGTAATCGTTGTAAAAAACGCACAAGTTTTTATGGAATCCCCGCATATTACTTGGGATTATGTAGAAATTTGCGGTATTCCTTATAATTTCTCGTTAAACTATTGACGAATGGGAACAAAAAATATATAATATATAATAATTACCCGAATGTATATTCAGAGGTAAAATCACAGAACATTTTTTACGGAGGTTCATAAAAATGAACAGAGTTTACAATTTTTCAGCGGGCCCTTCCATGCTTCCTCTGGAGGTACTCGAAAAAGCAGCAGCAGAGCTGGTCGTGTACGGCGAGTCCGGTATGTCGGTAATGGAGATGTCCCACAGATCTCCGGATTATGAGGCTATAATAAACGATGCAGAGGCTATGCTTCGCAAGCTTATGAATATTCCCGACAACTACAAGGTGCTCTTCCTTCAGGGTGGCGCATCTACGCAGTTTGCGGCAGTTCCGCTCAACCTCATCGGCAGAACGGGCAAGGCTGACTACGTAGTTTCCGGTCAGTTTTCCGGTAAGGCGTATAAGGAAGCACAGAAGATGGGTTATGACGTTAAGTGCGTTGCTACCACCAAGGATGACAACTTTGACCATATTCCCACCGTTACGAAGGATATGATCCGTCCCGACGCGTCTTACGTTCACGTTTGCTTCAATAATACCATTTACGGAACGAAGTACAGCTACATTCCCGATACCGGTGACGTTCCGCTCGTAGCAGATATGTCCTCTTGCATTATCTCCGAGCCCGTTGATGTTTCCAAGTTCGGAGTTATCTATGCAGGCGCGCAGAAGAACATGGCTCCCGCAGGACTTACTCTCGTTATCGTAAGAGAGGATCTTCTCGACTATGCAGACCCCAAGATGCCTACTATGCTTGAGTGGAAAACCATCGCAGAGAACGGTTCTATGTACAATACGCCTCCTTGCTATACCATTTACATGGCAAAGCTTGTTTACGAGTGGATTCTCAACATGGGTGGCCTTGAGGAGATGAAGAAGAGAAATGAGGCAAAGGCGGCAGTTCTTTACGATTATCTCGATAGCCAGGATTACTACGTAGCTCCCGTTAAAAAGTGCAGCCGTTCTATGATGAACGTTACTTTCGTAACCGGGGACGCTGATCTCGATAAGAAGTTCGCAAGCGAGGCTGCAAAGGCAGGTCTTAAGAACCTTAAGGG
>JAZQTY010000001.1:0-3401 GCA_045631025.1 Eubacteriales bacterium | reverse complement strand
ACCGCTTGGCCTCCGACTTATTTCTCCCATATGGAGAAGACTCAGTAAGCCCGAGGCGAGAGTGCGTTTTGGCGAATACAGGCGGGCAATCGCAGACGAAGCACAAAAGCACGGATTTATCCACGTGGACGGAAGCATGCTCGTTCCGCCCGTGAATGACCTATATACTGACGGCTTGCATCCCGATGGCGTAGGATTTTCGCTCTTTGCCGAAAATCTTATTGAATTTATGAAGAATTTTGCAGAATAAGCACTGCGAAAAAATAGATGCAGTTACACTTTAGCTCAATATTGAAATAAGCGAGGGAAAATAAATGTTGAAAAGAGAAGATATAAGAATAAGAGACCCGTTTATTTATACGGATTTTGAAAATGAATGTTATTATATGTACGGAACTACTGCGTTGGTAAAGGACAAAATTGCCGCTAAAAATACCTTTTCTGTTTTCCGTTCAACCGATCTCGAAAATTTTGAAGAGCCCAAGGTAATATTTGACGGCAGCAAATGTGATTTTTGGGCAGACAGAGATTTTTGGGCGCCTGAATTACATAAGTACAACGGAAAATATTATCTTTTCGGTAGCTGCAAGGCTGAAAATAAGCGACGTGCAACGCATATTTTCGTATGCGATACGCCTGACGGAGAATTCGTGCCGTTGACGGAAGCGCCTATAACTCCGTCCGATTGGGACTGCCTTGACGGTACTTTTTGGATAGAGGACGGTAAGCCTTATATCGTGTTTTCTCACGAATGGAAGCAGGTGAAGGACGGAGAGATCTGCGCGATGCAGCTTTCGGAGGATTTGAAGGAAGCTGTCGGCGAGCCGTTTCTTCTGTTCCACGCCTCGGATAATCCTAACGTAAGTGCACATAGAGGATACGTCGACTCGTACGTTACAGACGCTCCGTTTGTATATAACGAGGACGGTAAAACCAAAATGCTGTGGTCCTCATTTTATAATGGACGCTATCTTGTGCTTAATGCCTTCAGCGATAGCTTGAAGGGAACATGGCAGCACGAGGGAAGCCGTTTTGATTTTGACGGCGGGCACGCGATGATTTTTAAAAAGTTGGACGGAAGCGTATGGCTCTCACTGCACGCACCTAACGCAATAAACTATGAAAGAGCCGTTTTTTACAAATTTTGATAGTTGCGTAAGCAGACTTTAAGATATTAAATATCCTAAAGAACGCCTAAAAAACGCAAAAAAACGCTTTTATTGTCTTTGGATAATAAAAGCGTTTTTCGTATCTTTACGAAGCTAAAATAATCAAAAGCGAGGCGGCAAAGATAAAACGTACCGTAATCAAAGACTTAATTGCTTGACACGTGATTTTTTCTGTATTCGGATGGGGTATTGCCGGTGGCCTTTGAAAAGATATTGTGAAAGTTAGATAACGTCCCGAAGCCCGATGCATAGCAAACGTCTGCTATGCTCATGTTGGTTCGAAGTAATTTTTTGGCGTAAGTAACTCGTAAATTATTGAGACGTTGAGTGTAAGTCTGACCTGTGATCTTGTGGAAGAGAACGCTGAAATAGCTGGGGTTAAAGCCCACATAAGCCGCGACGTCGGAGAGAGAGGGGGCTTCTCGAAAATGAGTTTCCAAAAATAATATTCCCTTGCTTATGTCGGAAATGTTTTCAGGGGGGACGGAGGCTTGCACACTCGTCATGGTTCTGAAAATCGAGTATAGCAGGCAGTCAAAAAGCTCTTGCGTGCAGTTCTCCCCTTCTTGCTTGTACTCGTATTTCATAAGCTGAAGTATCTTTTCCACCCGTTGATACGTTTCGGTATCAAGTGTGAACGCCTTATCGAAATTTGAGGAGAGTATCGTGTTTAGATGCTTTGGAGATAAAAGCGTTTCATCAAACGGGATGTGCCATATTTTCTGTTGCGGATCATTGGGAATTATTATATGGTAGTCCGCAGGAGTCAGAATATAGCCGCAGCCAACTCCCATTTTATATTCCTTTCCGTTAAGGTAGTGTACCGCCTCTCCCTCGGAAAGTATTTCCATTTCAAAATAGTTGTGCCAATGCAGAGGAAAATTTCCCACCTGTCGATTTTTTACTGAAATATGTTGTCCTTCCTTGAAGTAGCGTTCAGGCTGTAATCTTATTTCGACGTATTCAAGATTTTTTTTCATTATATCACCTCCGCATATATCATTTTACCACATTTTGTTTAGAAAATCAATAAAATCTAAAAAAAATGGATATTTGGATAATTATAGCGGTTGAACGTGTCGGTTTGTATATGATACAATTATAATAGGTATATTTTCATATGAAACGATACTAAAATCGAGATAAAGGGCTCGGGAACTACTGATTTTGACGCTATAGGCACGAATATAATAGATAACTTCTTTATTGCAAATACAGATAACGTTTTGGCGTACTCCTACAAGCTCGTGGATAACAGAGTAGAAGGTAAGAACTATAATTATCCCTCTGACCACATTCCCGTAAAGATGTACGTTACGATTTATACCGAGGGAGGTAACGTATGATGAAAAAAATTTACAGCTCTCCTGCGGTGGAAGCGCTCGCATTTGTAAAAGAAGATATACTTTTCTTATCTAACGAGCTATCTAAAGTAGACAAAAACGACAATGTCGTCGAGGACGACTTCAATCCGCTGTCGGGATTGTAATCCAATATAAATTAGCGAAAAATCGATTAAGATGCATAACGAACGAGGTAAATTAAGCATGAAAATTCTTTTCCCCGAGCTTTACAGCAGTCCGTGTATTAAAAAGCTCGAAAAGCCAATTCTTACGAAGGACGATATTCCATACGATGCAACGCTTATATTCAACGCCGGCGTTGCCAAGTACAACGGACGATACGTTATGGTGTTCCGTAACGACTACGGCTTCGACGAGGAAAATTTTGCTCACGGCTTGGTTAAAACCTCGCTTGGCGTTGCGACGAGCGACGACGGAGTAACTTGGGAGGTCAGAGAAGCACCGCTGTTTGACAGTGAAAATCTGCTTCCGACTCACGAGCTGAAAAGACTTTACGATCCGAGAATAACCGTTATTGACGGGGAAGCGTATCTTTGCCTTGCGATGGATACTCGTCACGGAATACGCGGCTGCATTGCGAAGGTAATAGGTGACTTTGAAGGTATCGATATAATCAGCGCATCTGTTCCCGATAATAGAAATATGGTGCTTTTCCCTGAAAAAATCGGCGGAAAATATGTCCGTCTGGAAAGACCGTTTCCTGTTTATTCGAGAGGGGGAAAGGACAGATTCGACCTTTGGATTTCAAAATCACCGGATCTGATATATTGGGGAGAAACAGAGCTTCTGCTCGCAGTTGAGGATGTTCCCTACGCCAATGATAAGGTAGGGCCTGCTGCACCTCCGATTAAAACCGATAAAGGATGGC